>JARHZY010000015.1 GCA_029264655.1 Helicobacter sp.
TAAGGGGCAAAATTAATGCATTCTTTAATTTGCCTTGCAGCATTGCAAGATTCTTAGCTTTACTTTGAAATTTTAATGTTTGCATACCACTCCTTTAAAACCTTGTAATCTGCATTGTGCTAACAAAAAAATCTTATACTTTTCTAGCACTCCAACAACGTGTTGTATATTTTATACTAAATTCGCTAGGCAATACCTCATGCATTTGCTCACTAATAGAATCAAAAAGGGCATTGCCTTCGCTTGTTTCTAAATCCCAATAAGGATTTTTTACACTCTTCCATGCATTAATATAATTTTCTATACTTTGATGGAAATAAAAATCTTCTTCGATATA
This sequence comes from Helicobacter sp., assembly GCA_029264655.1. Taxonomy (GTDB): domain Bacteria; phylum Campylobacterota; class Campylobacteria; order Campylobacterales; family Helicobacteraceae; genus Helicobacter_A. The sequence continues at coordinate 338 of JARHZY010000015.1, forward strand.
AATTATATTATCAAACAAATCCTTTCGAGATTCAATAATTTCCCTTTGGTCTTGCCGTCTTACACCTCTATCATAATTTGGGACAAGTTTCATAATTATATTTTCAGCTTGTTCTTGAATAGGGTCGTGTAAATCCCTATGATTCCACATACATGAGAAATAACAATTCTGTTTTAAGAGTCTGTGTGCCTCTTGCATTGCAAAATTCCTATCCATAACATTAAAACTACTGCCAAAGGTTACATAATCAAATGCATTGCTTTGTAATGTGGAATCAATACCGCTAGCTCTTACCCAATCAATCTTTTGACCCTTTGTCCTCTCTATACCAATCTCTCTCATTGCATCATTTGGCTCAACTGCCACAACCTCCATTCCTCGTTCTAAAAGCATAATACTTAGGTTGCCACTACCTGCACCAATATCAGCAACACGGCATGTTGGCTTATTGTCTTTGGCTAAAAATGTTAGCATATCAATACTTTTTGGTGCATAATTTGGTCTATAACTATAAAACTTTGCATGCTTGGTGTAATCCCATACTTGCTCTACTATTTTTTCCATTGTTGTTATCCTTTCTATCTATAACTAAACAAGACAGAAAGGATAAGCTACATTATGCTTTACGCACGCTCCATGCTCGAATCTTATAAGGAATTGCAATTTCATTTAAATGTGCAATTTTAGATTCTATCATTGAAATAATTTGTTGCCATCTTTTCTGCCCTGCTTGTGCTTGAATATCATTTACAGAATGCCATGCTCCAAGATATCGCTCCTTACTCATTATCTCCATATGATCACATTCCATAAAAAAGCAGTCCTTGAAATGCCCTGTTGAAACAAGGATTTCTTCCCATTTCTTTACATTCTGTACCCCACTACTCACACGAGCAAGCTCTGGAACAATATGCTTAATTTCTGTTTCAATTTCATAGAAAATAGAATCCTCTACTATATGACGTGGATTCCAAATGGCTGTGAAATATGCACTTTTGTGTTGTGTGGTGTGTTGAGGTATTGCCCCCCCCCCCATAGTTGCATCATTTAATATTCTTGCAAATTCTGGTAACGATTGTTTGGGATCGGTCCAATGGAATGAGCTTGCCATAATGACCCAATCGGCGTAATTTGATTCTATACCCGTATTTTCACCACTACCTTTATACCAAGTAATAGTTGAATCTTTTGTATATTGCTCACCTTCTGCTCGCATAGAATCATTTGGCTCAATAGCCTTCACTTGAATGCCAAAATCATCAGCCAATATTTTAGTAAGTTTGCCTGTCCCCGCACCCACTTCTACCACTTTAAGCTCGTTCAGAGGTTTATTTGTATCGTTAATACATTTTATAAGTTTTTCTAACAGCATTACACTATAAGCAGGACGATTATGATAATGTTTTGCTACTTGCGTAAAATCACCTTGTTTCATGGCTATCCTTTTTCTTTAAATCTCGCACTAATTACAATAGCATTATTTAAAATACTAGAGCATGTTGCCCATATGTCTTAATCCTACACTAGATAGACATATGCTATTACTGCCACAACATTTTAAACAAAAAATGCGATTTTAATTGCAAATACCTAAATATACAATGCAACTAAAATCGTATCTTCTAGTTTCTATGTTAAATCATATTTTCCATACCATTAAAAAATAAAAAGCTTTTTATTTTAACAACCATAAAAGCCTTATCTACTATAAAATAAATATCCCTCTCATCTAAGTATTTGGTATTATATCACAAATAACTAAACATGCCTTAAGGGATTATTCATGCCGCACTATTTAATCATAAAGATATTTAGCATTTTATCTCTCACTTAAGCAAATAATACTTTATTGTTCTCTTTTGCTAGATAAATTATTCTTATCATAAATTATATGGCATATTTCCCAAGAATATGAAATATCTCTAATAAATCTAAAATAGAAAACTTATTGTTCTGACAATATCTTAAAAAGTTTATACAATAATCATTCTATATCCTTTCTTTTTCTTGGATAATGCTATATTCCGCACATATTTTTTCAAATTCTTGATAATATTTCCATGAAGCAATAATATCTGGTCTATGTGCTTTAATATGGACAAGTTCTTTATCAAGTATGGCTTTAAACTTCCTACACAAATCTCTATCACCTCTAAAAATTTCTAATATATCATTCTCATGTTTTTTATTTATTTGTATATAATCTGTACGTTTTTTAAGTTCATCAAGAAACTTTATCATATAAGTTTTTACTTGCTGTAATGTTCCTTTGTCGTCTTGCAATGCCTGCAAATCCTCTTTTGTCATACTAAAACTAACTTTTTCTAATAATGGATGAGATATGCTATTAAAGAGTATATGTTGGGCAATGATTTGATTATCATTTTCTTCATATTTTGCAGATATATAAATTTTTACTTCTTTATTATTTGCAACAACAATGCAAGTTAAAGGTAAAATATAGGACATTTC
>JARHZY010000013.1 GCA_029264655.1 Helicobacter sp.
TCCCCCAAACATTAAAACCAACACATATAGATTATATTATCTTTTTAGATTCTGATGACTATTGGAAACCACATTGCATAGAAACATGCATAAAACATGCATATGGTGTAGATATTGTGTGGTTTGACTATGAGGAATTTTATGATGGGGTAAACCCATCATCAAGTGATGGTATGGCAATAAAACAAGATGATAAAAATCGGTATGATAGGATACTTACACAAGATGAATGGATACAGATGGTTATTTCATCAAATAAATATTATTTTTCATGCGTAGCTTTAGTCTTAACAGACTTTTCTTTTTTAACGCAAATACAACTTTATTTTGTTGATTATGCGATTTATGAAGATGTAAATTTTGGCATACTTCTTTTTCTTCAAGCTCATTATGTTTTTGTATTAAGGCAAAAGCTTTATACATACAGAATACGACCAAATAGCACAACAAATATTACCAATAATACAAAAGTTCCTCATTATATCGAACATATTTATGCAGTTTTTCAAGATAAATACATAACAAGGAAATACCACGAATGCAGTAGTTGGTTTCTTATGTTTCTTCAAATGAAAGAGTTTATCGATAAGCATCCAGACAAAGCCTTGTGTATCACGAAGCATTTTTTACCACCTTATATAGAACCAAGTGCACATCTCACAAGCTTTAAATATGACCCTTTAAATCTCATCCCACAATTACTCGTTATAGAGCCATATCTTGATAAGAAGTTTAAATGGCGCCACAGATTGCGTATAACAAATCCACAAAAATATAAAAGATTGCAACCATTTTTTAGATTCTATGATTCTATAAAATATGTTGAAACAAAAGTGAGAAGATGGCTAAAAAATTTGATAAAACAAAAATAGGAATTAATGTGTCTGCTACATATCCAATTCTATATAGAGTAAAATAACCTTAGTCTTTTGATAATTAAGTTTATATGAGATTGGCAAGCAACATATTTTGCGATTATTTTTTATAATCTAAAATATAATGAAATCTAATACTTAATTGATAAGTTGCAAGAGCTTATTTTTAAATCAATCTACTAAAGTTATATTTATTGAATTTAAACTTCTATTCTATTTACTAGATAGTAGCTATATGTATCTCTATTTTCAAAAGTATATCTATTCAAAATTTGTAATTACAGATCACAATTCATTGTGGAAGCTAGTATAAAAACGGAAAATATTGTGAAAATATTAAAAATAACAAATGTAAAGAGTTTTTATTCAAGAATTATCATATTTTTGAGAGATAAAATAAATTTTGAGTTATAATAGCATTTTCTAATTTTATAATATAAAGGGGATTTTATGTTATTCACATTAAAAGCACTATTACTTTCAAGTGCATTTTTGACACATGATGATATGGTTTTGCGTGATAGAGTCAATATGTTTTTGCCAAAAAGCACACCACAAACAGAAATGTATAATAAAGCAGCACAACTTACCGCAAAAAGCTCTTATGCTGATTTAATAGAACATGATGAGCAACACGCAATGCAACTTTTACAAGAGGCTTGTAAGCTTGGTTATGGGCGTGCATGCTGGTATTACGCATATACCACACATAAAGAAGAGGATATTCGTCATGCACAAGATGTTTTAACAAAATCATGTTTTGCATCAAATGCAAATGCTTATAATGGGGAGTCTTGCACATTTCTTGGTATCATGCTTTCACAAGGTAAGGTTGAAATTGAGCAAAGCGAACGCGAACTATATGAACGTGCTTGCAATTTAAGAGATGGATGGGGTTGTTATCGTTTAGCTTATGATTTTATCGCAAGTGAAGATAATGATATGGAGCAAGCAAAACAAATTGGAGAAATGGCTTTAACTATTCTTAGTGAATCATGCAAGAATGGTAATGCTGGGAGTTGTTATTTTGCTGGGAGTATCTATGAAGATCCTCTTGATGGGGGAAATGGATGGTTATCTGAAGAAAAATATATGAATATGCATTATTTTTATCAACAAGGTTGTAAGCTTGGGGATGGTGATTCTTGTGCAGCAAGTGCAAAATTAGACGAATAGACTTATAATGCATTATCAACTTGTAATTATACTTAAACTCTTTATAGGCGGTGTAGGATAAAATTTTTAGGTAAAGGCTGGAATGAAATTCTCTTATTGTCGTAAGGAAGAGTTCTATAAAGCATTATTATATCATTATAACTATGCAGTTTTCTTTAATGTGGTTTTAAAATTGCAATGCTAATCTATTTGCATTGTATGCAAAATAGTAGCAATAGCTTTTTTGGATATATAATATCTTAATTGATGCAACTTTATTTAATCATAAATAATTATTGTGCTATAAATGATACCTTAAATAAATTTTTTATTATCAACCCTATTAAGTTTCTCAAAGTAATAATAAAATTGCTTTCAATGGGTATTGTTTAATATTTTTATTTATCTGTGCAATATGATTTACTTTTAAGGGCTTTTAGTAATATTGGATAGAATATTAAAAAGTTTTATACTCAGATATAAAATAGTTTATTTAGAATCTCTTTAATCTTTATTTTTTATTATATGGCTTTTTTGTAGGAATAAGTTTTATATAAAAGTATTATATTTATTAAGAGTATCCATAAGAAGATTCTATATACAAACTCTTTGCTATATTTAACATTCATAAGACTTCACTTATCTTTAAACTCTTTTCATAATGGGATAATATCGCAAGAAAGAAGTTTTAGTAAATACATTGAATCTTATATATAATACTAACTTTTCCGCACAATAAAATTATGATTAGTTTCTGTATATTTTGTATCGGATCAAAGTGAGAGATATTGCTAAGCAATAAAATATAGTAAAAAGTCTAAGAGAAATTTTTAAAATCAAAAATGAGTGAAAAATTTTAAAAAAATTCAAAAGTTTTTATACATTATCTAAAAATTACTATACATTCTTATGCATTTTATATATGTTTAGATTATGTGTGTAATAGGACTTTACCAACATAGCGTTTAAAAATTTAAATAGTGCTTCAATCCATCATTTTAGAATATAAAGAAACATTTAAAAGCTTAAAGAGCATATAATTACAATATATTCAGCTTCAATGCTTATTGATTATTGTAAATAAAATTTTCTATTCAGAAAATAAAAGCTTAATATCTAAAAATATATGGCAGAGAGGAAGGGATTCGAACCCTCGAAAGCTTGCACTTTACATGCGTTCCAGGCATGCTCCTTCAACCACTCGGACACCTCTCTATGATAAAGTGGAGTTTTAATTATAGCAAAAAATCATACATTAATTGTTATTTTATGCTATAAATTTATGGCTATTAATATGTAATGTTGATACCAGATAATAAGTCTAGTGCTTTTGGGTTTATTGCGGTATTATAAATATTTGTAACACCCTCTATTCTTGAAAGCAATGTGTTTTTTACAGGAGTATTTGATGTTAAAGATCCTCCTACATGTAATGTTGTAATTTGCACACCACCCAAACGCACATTTTCTTGTTTATTATTAATAATTGGACGCACCCCCCATGCATTATGTGCGACAATTGCACGTTGCACACCTTTAATATTAATATGCCCAATATAAAGCATAATATGCCCTTTTAGCCAAATAATACTACCAAATGGCTTTGCATTGGCAATAATGTATTCTTCCTTTTGAGAATCTGACATTTTAGAAAGATTGATAAACTGCCCTCTAAATTGTGCTTGTGCTGCTGAATTACGTGGTAAAAAGATTCCAAAAGAAGCAAAACTATCGCGTGTAAAAGCACTGCAATCACGATTACCGAGCAAACCACCCCAACCATATTTTTGCCCAAGCATGGTATGGATAAGATGGGACATTTTTTCCTCACTAAAAGGCATAGGAAAATCTGAAAACATAGTAGAATCAAAGCTTACTTCACGAATTTGAGCATAGTTGTCTATATCTTTATAGAAAGTAATCAATTTATTATGTCGTTTATCGTAAGGGAAAATCTGTCCTATACGTGCATCAAGCACCCATTGGTTTTGATAGTGCAAAGGGATAAAATCTTTATTTGGAATTTTATATGCATTAAAGCTTAATATCTTATGACGCATACTCTCACTTACAAGTGCGACATTACGCGTATCAATCCACCCATATACAAATGGCCCTTGTATGTGTGCATACCGACCATCACTACTAAAATGTGAAATCATTACAGGCGTGCCCTCAAAAATAAAGCTATTTTGCCATCTATCAAATGGAAAATCATCTTTATTTTTATAACGCGGTTTATGCGTTGGCACTGCACGTACAGCAGTAGCATGCACAATAATACCCATTTGTGGGTTGCGTAAAAAGGCTTGTAAATTCATATTTGCAAGAATTTCTGTAAATTCGTCAAGTGTATTTGGCATAAGATTTTCGCCAACACCAAGCAATATTTTTATCTTTTGTTGCAATGAAGTGATTTTATTGCGGTATTCACGTTCTATTTTTGTGTAATTTTTTACATTTTTACGCGGTGGATTTTTTTCTAATTTTTCAATTTCTTGACTATATATAATAGCGTTTTGTAAAGATGGCACAATATAGAATATAGAATCTTTATTATCATTAATTTTACTCATATCCCATACCGCATAAAACTTTTCTAAATATTCTTCCTTACTCTTTATATCAAAATCTTCTACACTAAATGGTGTAGAATCTGATGGACTATATTTGTATGCATTGTCTGTGCCTGAAAGAATATTCACATTAATGCTTTCTTGTGCGTATAACCAAGTGCCAAAAAAGATGGCAATACTTATTATGCGGATAATACTCATAGTAATGTTTCCAGATGTTGCAAACCAACGACAACTTTTTGTATTACATTATCACGAAAGCAAACAATAAGCGGTCTTTTTATAACGCTTGGATTTTGCATAATAACTTCCATAGTTATATCTTTTATGCCTTGCTCTTTAAGCTTTTTATATGTTGTGCCTTTTGTATTTATAAGAGTGTCAAGACTCACTATATTGCATATATTTGTTAGTGTTTCCTTATCTAATGCTTCTTTTTTAAAATCATGGAATCTATATGCTAAATCATGTTCTTCTAGAAACAAAAATGCTTTTTTCATACTATTGCAATTTTTAATGCCATATATCACTAATGCCATTGTGCCCTCTACTTTTGAAATGTAGTAATGTATAAGCAAAAAGCTTGCCATTTTACATAATAAAATTATATATGCTATTTATATAATGGAATTTAGGGCAAAAAGAACAAGTAAATGGTATATAATTATAATGACAGATAAATACATATAGATTAAAACATAACTAAGAGGGGTAGTAAAACAAAGCCTAAAAAAACCGATATGTTATGCAGAATCTAATTTTTATATTTTTATTATAGAGAGGAGCTTATTTTGAGTGTGTTTCGTATTGTTTGTATGCAATTATTGCAAAAACTTCTTGTATTGCTTGCAATTTGCAGTGTGTCTATATGGCATGTCCTTTATGCTTTTGAGAATCTTACAGAGGAAGAATGGCATTATACTTATAACTTTTGCATGCAAAATAACGCAAACGCATGTGATTATTTGATTGATAATGGTTTAGTAAGTGCGCAAAATTGCTTTGATAATCAATGTGAAGTTGTAGGTATGATATATACGCTTGCGGGACGTCATGAGGAAGCATTAGCATATTTTGAAAAATTATGTGATAATGGTAACATGGCAAGTTGTGGCAATGTTGGAGATATTTATTATTTCCATTTACATGATTATTTCCGTGCTAAAGAGTTTTATGAACGTTCATGTAAAGAAAAAAATAGTGCAAGTTGTTATGGCTTAGGTATTATGTATGGTAAAGGTGAGGGTGTGCGTCAAAGTTTTGAACGTGAGGATAGCTTCTATAAACAAGCATGTAGTGGTAAAGAGCCGCTTGGGTGCTATAATCTTGGTGTTATATACCAACAACGAGTCGATATAAAAAACCATCTCTCACTTGCTAAAGAGTTCTATGGTAAAGCATGCGATTATGGCTATCAAAATGGTTGTGATAAATATAGAGAATTTAATGAAATGGGTATTAAATAAGTCTTTTTTATAAAATTATGTTACGAAAATATTTAAAAAAATATCTTGATAAAAGTTTCATTACTTATGGAATAGTGGGTGTTGTAAATACAATATTTGGTTATAGTATCATGTTTGGTTTAACATTTCTTGGTGTTATGCCAGAGATTGCAAATGCTCTTAGCTATGGGCTTGCTTTTGTTTTGTCTTATATATTAAATAAGAAATTCACCTTTTCTTCTCAACGCGAACATAAAAGAGATTTTACGCGTTTTGCATTCGCTAGTGGTATTGCCTATGGCACAAACCTACTCACACTTATTATATGCTATAGAATCTTATTGTGGAATGAATATATAGCACTTCTTTTTGCAAGCATAATGTATGTTATCGTAGGATATATGTTGCATAAATTTTGGACATTCCGTTAAATCTTTAGCTTTATAGTTTTTTATATTTACCAAGCTTTATTATATTTTATCCTAATGCTTTTAATCCCACGCTAGATATAATAATAACACATACACAAAACAGCTTTAAAAAAGTTTTACTTTCTTGAAAAAACATAATCCCAACAAGCACACCACCAGCTGCACCAATACCAGTCCAAATTGCATATGCTACTGCCATAGAAATCTCTTGCATAGCAAAGGAGAGGCAAGTAAAGCTTGCTGTAAAAATGACAACTAAATAGATTACATATATTTTCTTTTTTGTATCGATAAATTTTTTCATCGCCCACACACCAGCTATTTCAAAGATTCCAGCAATAAAGAGTAAAATCCAATGTAAAAACATTATTATTTCTCCTTGCATTTTTCTTGCTTTGTTTTGTCTGTAGCACTATATTTTAAGCCTAAGACACCCAATATAAGTATTGTAATCAAAGCAATTTTAGCAAATGATACTTCTTGCCCAAATACAAGGATTTCCATAAGCACCACACCACCTGTCCCAATCCCTACCCATACACTATATACTATACTCACTTCTAATTTTTTCATAGCAAGCATTGCACAAATAAATGAAATTATAATGCCAACACCTGTAAGTGCTTTGAGTGTTAAAGTATCTGCATATTTTAATCCACTCACCCAAAATATCTCACAAATACCAGCAAGCAAGATAAGCAACCATGCCTTATTCCTTGTCATATCACACCCTTTTTATATTGATACCATTTGTTGTATATTGCATTACTCCACAAATATATAACATGCTCTTATGAATTATATTATATTTATACTTTGTTATCCTAAACACCCCTCACTTATTCTATAAAAGCCAAAAAGCTATCTATACTAAGGATACAAACACATTTGATTCCACATTTTAAATTTTGACTTTATTTATTTGTGTTATTGCTTGCCTTAAAAGCCAATCATGCATGTGCTTTATATTCCCAACATAACATGTAAAAAATGTATTTTGTGGAGTGATAGTATATAAAAAACATTCTCCATAAAATACACAAACTAAATATTATATATATTATCCACACAATACACTTTACATAATTTAGACTTTAGGTTTTTGCAAGTATATAAAACCTTTTTTATCTTATAGCAGTATTTCTGATTGTCTTTTGCAAAGTGCCACATAAGCCCTAATGTATCTTTATTTTTTTAACAAACAACCAATATAAACCCTGTAAGATACCATATATGCAAGAAATTATTGAAGAAAAATTATAAAACACCTTTCTAGTGTAATATAAGAATAACTATTCCAAAATATTATCTTTTATTATAAAAACCATGTTATATGGCTTATAGAATATATAATTAAGGTTATTTGCCTGTGTAGTGGGCTATAAAGTCCCTCTTGATAAATTCACACATCTTGCACTATGTGATGGTAAGCATAGGTAATTTTCCATGAAATTCTTACTTTGCATACCATATTTATTGCATGCATTACTTTGTGCTAATATATCTATAAGTTATCAAAAAATAGAATGAGATTTACAAATTATTGCGTTTTTAAGCCATATTATTTTCTTATTTTTTTACTCATTATGAGTTTTTGCTAGAGATATAACTTAGATATTTCATATTTTATTTAATATTAGTATGTGATAGCATTAGAGGGTAAGTGGGTATATACTATCAAGAGTTTGGGTTTATGAATAATTGTAAAAATATACACACCTATATCCTTATTGTATTTTATACTTTGACACAGATTGCGACAATAGGTATAAAATCTTATCATTATAACTATACTAACATTTGTCTGTGTTTATGCTTTATATAGATTACCAAGAATTTTGTGGTATAAAGTGAGTATTTTTATTACATTTTCTTGGTTTGATTGCAATAGAAAATTGGTTTTAGATTAGTATTTAGATATGTTGCAAAAAGATAATATATGTGTTTTTTAAATATTACCCTCATATAGTTTATAATTTGCTATGAAAATTGTGCTAGAATTTATATAAACTAGTTAAAAGTAAGGAATACATATGAATAAGATTTATAAAATAAAAGGTTTTACACCTTTTGTTATTGTCGCATTTATTAATGCATTTATTGATTTAGGACATAAAGTCTTAATGCTTAGTATTATCTATAAATCATTTAGTGAAGGGCAGCATTTGTTTTATAACTCTATTGCAAATGCACTTGTGATTTTACCTTATGTGCTACTTTTTTCTCCCGCAGGTTTTCTTAGTGATAGATTTTCAAAAAATAAGATTCTAAAAATTGGTGCGTTTATTAACATTATTTTATTACTTATTGTTATGTATTTTTATTCCATAGGCTTTTTTTGGGGTGCATTCTATATGACATTACTTATGGGTATGCAAGCTGCTATCTATTCACCTGCAAAATATGGCTATATCAAGGAACTTGTAGGAAAAGAGAATCTTACATGGGGGAATGGTATTGTGCAGGCAACCGCCATTATAGCAATGCTTAGCGGTATGATAGTATTTGCAGCACTTTTTGAACGATTTTATACCAATGGCTTAACAGATCCAAATCTCATTATGCAAGAAATGGTTTTTTTAGCAGTTTTACTTTGTATTTTTGCATGTTTAGAGTTTTTACTAAGCTTTCGTCTGCCTACAATAAGAGAAGATTCTCATATTATTTTCAATAAAGATAAATATCTAAAAGGCAAACTTTTAACAGAAAATCTTGCTGTTATAAAAAAGCATAAAATGATTTATCTCTCTGTACTTTTTATAGCAGTATTTTGGACAATCTCCCAACTCATTACAAATATTTTTCCTGTATATGCAAAAAATATATTACAAATTGCAGATACAGGGATTGTTAATATGCTAATTGCATGTGCTGGAATCGGCATTATTGTGGGTTCTATTGCTGCTGGACGTTATTCTAAAAATTATATTGAAACCGGGCTTATTCCACTTGGTGCATGTATTATGTCTATCACTTTACTTATTTTTACACATTTTACCTCGTTGATGGGTATTGGAATCTTATTTTTCTTGTTTGGTGTAGGAGGTGCATTATATATTGTGCCATTAAATGCACTTATGCAATTTTATAGTAACGATAAAGAGCTTGGGACTGTTCTTGCAGGAAATAACTTTATCCAAAATATTGGTATGCTTTTAGCGCTTATAGTTGCAACTTTATTTGGCATGCAAAATTTACCTGTTGAATGGCTTTTTTATCTAAGTGCATTACTAGGATTAGTTGCAACAGGATACATGGTAAAACTTATGCCATTTTCACTTGTTAGAATCTTAGTAAGTATGGCAATTTTACAACGTTATAGGCTTATTGTTGAGGGATTTAATAATATTCCACAAAAAGGCGGAGTGCTTTTACTTGGCAATCATATATCTTTTATTGATTGGGCGATTGTGCAAATGGCTGTCCCCAAAAAAGTATATTTTGTGATGGAACGCAGTATTTATTCGCGTTGGTATATTAAATTTTTCCTTGATTTTTTTGGTGTTATTCCTGTTTCTAGTCTTGGGAGTCGTGGTGCTATTGAGCAAATCCAACATAGATTGCATAATGGCGATATTGTATGTTTATTCCCAGAAGGTGTTATTAGTCGGCATGGGCATTTAAATGAATTTAAAAGTGGTTTTGAAAAGATAGCACAAGGTGTTGATGCAGATAAAGCAGTTGTGTTGCCTTTTTATATTCGTGGTATGTGGGGGAGTATTTTTAGTCGTAGTAATGAGCAGTTTAGAGAACGTAAAAAAAGCTTTACTAAACGCAATGTAAGTATTGCATTTGGTATGCCAATGCCTCTACATACACAAAAAGATAAAATTAAAGCAAAAGTATTTGAGATGAGTTTTAAAGCATGGGAACATCAATGTAAAAATGCCCCTACATTGCCCGGTGCATTAATAGAATCTTGCAAACGTGGTGGTAGTGATATTGCCATTATTGATACACAAACAGGTAGCATGTCTTATCGCAGATTGCTAACACTCTGTATTATGCTTAGTCAGGATATGAAAGAAATGCATTATAAGCCGCTACCCAAGCCGACTTCTGCTTGCTCATTACCAAATGATTGTATAGGTATTATGCTTCCGGCGTCTTTAGCAAGTGTATTGTGTAACTTTGCTAGTATGATGGCTGGAAAAATCGTTGTAAATCTTAATTTTACGGCAGGTGCTACTGCGATTAAAAGTGCGATAGAATCTGCTAATATTTCACATATTTACACTTCAAAAAAGTTTTTAGAGAAATTGCAAGCTAAAGGCATAGTTGTTGATTTTGATGGCATTACATTACATTTTATGGAAGATATTGTTGCTCAAATACGCAAACAAAAAGCTATTTTTCTACTCAATATTGCATTTGTTACGCTCGCTCCAACATGGCTTCTTAAACTGCTTTTTGCAAAGGAGAGTAAGATAGAATCTGTATGTGCTATTCTTTTTAGTAGTGGTAGTGAGGGTGTGCCAAAAGGCGTTATGTTAAGCCATTTAAATATTATGAGTAATATAGCACAAATTGCTGATGTTATCCATGCACGCAATGATGAAACTATGCTTTCTTCTTTACCACCATTCCATGCTTTTGGCTTAACTGTTACTACTCTTATGCCACTGATTGAAAATATGCTTGTCATCACACATGCAGATCCAACAGATGCAGTCGGCGTTGCAAAAGCTATCGCACAAAACAATGTAACTATTATGTGTGCAACTTCTACATTACTTGGTATCTATGCACGTAATCCAAAAATAGATAGAGTTATGTTTGATAGTATTCGACTCACTGTGGCTGGGGCTGAAAAACTAAAAAAAGAAGTGCGTGAAGCCTATACAATGAAGTTTAATAAGCCAATTTATGAGGGTTATGGTGCAACAGAAACCACCCCTGTTGCAAGTGTGAATTTACCTGATGAATTTGATGTTACTTTTTGGCAAATTCATAGGGCAAATAAAGAAGGAAGTGTAGGTATGCCCTTACCCGGAACTGCTGTGCGTATTGTTGATTATGAAACATTGGAAGAACTTCCTACAGGAGAGCACGGACTTATTCTTATAGGTGGGCATCAAATTATGGTTGGTTATTTAGACAATGAGGAAAAAACAAATGAAGTCATTGTGGAATTACATGGGATACGTTGGTATAAAAGCGGTGATAAGGGATATTTAGATTCTGATGGATTTTTACACATTACTGATAGATATTCCCGTTTTGCAAAAATTGGTGGCGAGATGATTAGTCTCTCAAGTGTAGAGGAAGAAATTGCAAAAGTATTTAAATTAAAAGATATTGCAAATGAAGTAAAAATTTGTGCAGTAGGGATTGATGATAGTAAAAAAGGCGAAAAAATCGTATTGCTAATAGAATCACCAGAAGAATATTGTGCTGCTGCAATAGAAAGTATTAAAAAATCAGATATTATCCCATTGAAAAAGCCAAGCGAATATTTTGTTGTTGATAAGATTCCAATACTTGGTAGCGGTAAAGTAGATTTAAAAAGCACAAAAGAGCTTGCAAAAGAAATTGAAGCACAAAAAACAGCATTACATTAATATATTTTTATTAATAATATAAATCTTGATGGGTAGTTTTATATTGTTTCTAATATATTTTGAAGTAATATTATCTAGGGTGTTGCTTTATTAGCACAAAAATCTAGTTTATTCAAAGAAAAATAATGAGATACTACGAAATGATGTATAATAGACAACATAATAATATTGATACTTGGGTAAGTTGTATTAAACTAGATATAAAAATAGTGATAAATATACACTTTTAGAATCTATTAAAAAGAGATAGAGAGGATAAGAAAAAGGATGCACAGAGTCTTATCTATCTCAAGGAAAATAGCTTGAATCTCCCCATATACTCAAACCTCAAAGCAAAGCTAGAACCTAAAGGATTAGATTCTAGCATAAGTAAACATATTGCGTGGTTTGTGTGTAGTATGCAATTGTTTTGTATTTTATTTATATCTTATAATCAATTTATATTCGCATTGATAGCGTTATCTATTTATATTATCTTTTATATATTCATAATGTATTGGCACTTGTAGCAGTAGTGATAAGTTTGATATTTTTTTGATAATATCTATTGCAATTTTGATTGTTTGCGT
>JARHZY010000081.1 GCA_029264655.1 Helicobacter sp.
AGGTTTTGTAGGTTTTGTAGGTTTTGTAGGTTTTGTAGGTTTTGTAGGTTTTGTAGGTTTTGTAGGTTTTGTAGGTTTTGTAGGTTTTGTAGGTTTTGTAGGTTTTGTAGGTTTTGTAGGTTTTTAAGATTAGTTTTTTATTATTTATTTTTATATATTTGTGCTTTATTGTCTGTTATTATGGGCTTTCAATATGCTATATAACTATATCACACTTCTTTTAAAAAGCAAAATTGTTTATGTGTTTTCATAATGTGTCAGTAGAACTTGCAAAAAAGATTCTATGTTATGTTGCAATGTCTTTAAATCTTTGGTATTTTCAATTACGAAATCACTCTTTAGCTTTTTTATCTCAATATCAATTTGTGAATCTACGCGTTTTATTGCTTCATCTATGCTGAAATGGTTGCGTTCTTGTATTCTTTTTATTTGTGTGTCTCTTGGGGCATAAACACAAATGACAAAACGCGATGGGTATTTATATTGGCTTTCAAAATATAAGGGAATATCTACAAAAAAAGGACTTTGTTTTTCTTCTAAAAGCATGCATGCTTGTGTAATATCATGTTGGATAATTGGATGTAAAATTGTTTCTAATTGTGCTTTTTTTGTAGAATCTTGGAAGACTATATTGCCTAATTTTGCACGATTGATATATATTTCTTTTCCATTAGATTCTAAAATACTATCACCAAATTGTGCTACAACAATATCTTGTGATGTTTTTAAAGCTTTATGAGCAATTTCATCAGCATCAATGATTTTAAAGCCATGAAGTGCTAGGAGTCTTGCGGTTGTGCTTTTCCCACAACCTATACCCCCTGTAAGTATATTTGCATAATGCATGTTATTCCTTTATTTATATGTGAAAATGGACACATAGCCCTTCTTTTTTTGTGCGTTTTGTAAAAAATTCTACTTGTGTGTTATGAATCTTTGCAATCTCTTTGACAATAAAAAGCCCAAGTCCTAGTGAATGGTTATTGTGTTTTGCACCACTACTTTGATAATATTTTTTTGTAAGATTTGGTAAATCGTGTTTTGATACACCATCACCATCATCAATAATGGCAATATAATGCTCTTCAATTTGCACAATAACTTGTGTATGGGCGTATTTGAGTGCATTATAGATAAGATTATTTAAAACTTGTTCTATTAAGATTCTATCTGCGAATATAAAACGGCTTTTGCCTTCTAATATAATCTTTTTATCTTGATATACCGCTTTTAAAAGATAGTTATGGAATCCTTCAATAACTTCTTCACAAAGTGATAAAATATCAAAATGTTCCATTTTCACTATAATAACATTATGTTCTAAGCTTTCACTCAAAGCCAATTTATTTAAAAGTGCATTAATTTTTTTACTATATACCATAATGCGGTGTATCAGTTTATCATGCATATCTTGTCGCATTTCTTTGTGAATCATAATGGTTTCAATACTTGCTTGGATAATGCTTAATGGATTTTTAATCTCATGTGATATGCTTGCTAGAAGTTGTGTGTTTTGTAGATTTTTTTCATGTAGTTTTCTTGTGCGTTTTTGGATTCTTTGTTGTTGTTTTTGCATAGCTTCACTTAAGGCTTTTAGCTCATTTACATAAGGATTTTTCTCTTTTTTTAATGTTTTAATATTAATATTTTGAAATTGTTTTTGTGTTAAAGCTTTTAATGCATTTTTTGTAGATTCTGTAAGATATTGTTCTTTTTCGTGTTTATTGTGGCGTAAAAATGTTGCACATGTAACAAGTAAACCAAGTGTATTGCATATGATGGCGATGCTTGTAAAATCAAATAAAAGTGCTATCGTTGCTGTTGCAAAGAAGATGCCACAAATTAACATAATTTATAACCTTCATTACGCACAGATTTTATTTTTACCTCTTTTGTTTCTTTTTCAATTTTTTTACGCAGTCTTTTTATCCCGACATTAACACTATTTTCATGATACCCATCTTTATTACCCCAAGCATGTTCAAGTAAAAAATCACGACTTAATGCCTTGCCTGCATGCTGCATAAAACATTGCATAATGCGTGTTTCAAGTGGGCTTAGTTGGATATTAATATCTTCTATTGAAAGCTCTTTTGCATTTACTTCAAGTGTGATATTTTTATATTTTAGCACAGAACGTATATCATTTTTTTTGTATCGGCGTAAAACCGCTTGTATCCGTGCGACAAGCTCATCAAAATTAAAAGGCTTTGTTACATAATCATCTGCATAGTGTAAGCCCTCTACTCGCTCCATAGGGAGAGACATGGCACTCACAATGATAAAAGGTATATCATACCCCAAATCTTTTACCTCTTTGATAAAATCAAGTCCATCTTCAACAATCAGATTCCTATCAAGCAAAATGAGTGCAATATGTTCTTTTTTTAAAAATCTTTTTGCCATAGCTGTATTTAAGCAACCAACTACTTCATATCCGCTTGTATTTAACGCTGTATTAAGATTAAGTTCAATTAAATCAAGCAAATCTTCTTCATCATCAATACACAAAATAATTTCATTCATTGCTTATCCTTGTTTTAGTTATATTTTATAGGGAAGCATTTTATCTTTTTTTCGATAATATATAAAAAATATAAAAAAGATGTGCGAGAGTTTTGCTATTGTTGTATGCAAAATAATTATAGTTTTATGTTGTATTAGATCTGATTGGTAGTTTATAGTTTCATTAAATGGTTTTTATGTGATAATTTTCGCTTTATCGAATCGTTACAATTTAGTATTCACGTTATTATAAATCAATTTCATAATAACAATATTGACATGCATCATATTTTGGAGTATTTGTCATTAAATTCTTGCGGAGAGCTATAAATTTATCATTCATAAATAATGAAAATAAGTCCTCTTGATTAATATCCCCTAAAATAAGATTTTTATGTGCTTCAATATCACTTCTCGTGTTGCAGCATGGCATAACGAGCCCATTATAATCAATAAAGATTTCGCGTAATGGATAATAACAAGGAGCATTTCTTTTCTTTTTTGTTATTTTTTCATCAGTAATAGTTCCGCCCCTATCACTACCTACAAGCCTTGGATTCCATGTTCGATACATAATATGCATACCATTATAAATAAATCGGATTGCATATTGTCGTTCTGTATTCATAATTTCTTCATATTCTAATTGCAATTTGTTTGCCATTTTATTCATAGCTGGCTTGATAATTTTATCGACATCAAATTCTTTATTCTTATCAAAATAATATGACATAGTCATTTGAGTTATACCGGCTTCTTGTAAAGAATCTAAGTAGTTTCTGTCCAGATAATCACCATTAGTGAAAATACTCAAGACAGCATTAGGCAAAGCTTCTCTTGCTTGTCTTATTCTCTTTAAAATTAAATCTTTATGGGCAAGTGGTTCATTGAATCTATGAAAGTTTAGCATACCATTATATGAAATTTCTGCGAGATTTTGAATTATTTTTAAATAAGTATTTTCTGACAACTCAACATTATTAGAATATCTATCTACAAGAGAATTTGGACAAAACCAACATTTTCTATTGCAAAATGATGCAATTTCTATTTCGATTAATCTAACATTTTGTTTCAAGATTTGTTTCTGCAATTCTCTATCGTCTGTATGTGTTACCAGCTGTGCGTATTGCTTAAGTATAATATTTCTTGATTCTTGCATTGTGCGAAAAAGTGAATTTCTAAAATTATGTCGCCATTTTTTAATAGGTATCCATCGTGATGCTTTTTTGATAGTTTGGTATGCTGTATCCATATATTGCCCTTATTGTTAAAAAATATTGGTGGGGATTTTACAAAAAAAAAAAAAAACAAGTCAATATGTTTAATAATAATGAGCAATTACATAGCAAAATATCCATATTTTGTTTAATTGTGTAAAAGAGTATAATCTGATTGAATAAAACTCAAAGCTATAACAAGATTTATTTACTTTCAAGGAATAAAATATCAATTTTAATTGCGTATGCAAATAGTTTAAAGGAGTTTTATGTGCTACAAAGATTTTTAATCACTTTATGTTGTATATTTGCTATGTGTGCGTATTCTTTAGAATCTATGCATGATGAGAGTTTATATCCAACAACACAAAGCAATAATATAAAAGATAATTTATCTATAGATTTACATCTAGAGAATGTATTACGCAATGATACTAGTGGTGTAACACTGAAAGAATTATTGCGGAGTGCAAATAACAATTATGCTATCCAAGCCCAAGATTTACTAGCACAACAAGCAAATAAAGACCATTTAGTCCAAATTATGGCACTTATCCCAACACTAGACACAAAATATAACTTTAATCATGTTAGTGCAAGTGTGCCTATGAGCTACAATGCACAAAATGCACAATTAGCTTTTAATATGAAATTTGATTATGCAGATTATAATGCTATCAGAGAAAAGAGTGCTACAGCCACAAAGACTACCTATGATAGTAAATATACAAAACAAAGCATTTATTTACAAGTTGTGCAACAATATTATACTTATTTTAGCAATGAATCAAAATTTTTGACATTGCAACAAAAACTTGAGCAAATAAACTCTGATGTAGATAGAGTGCAAAAACTTTATAATCAAGGTTTAAAGACAATAGCAGATTTAGAGTCCTTAAAATCATCTGCAGCACTAACACAATATCAAATTGATGATGCAAGACTTGCCGTAGAACAAAGCAAACTTATGCTTGAGTATCTTACAAATACCAAAATTAGTGCATTAAAGCGTATTAAGATTGAAGCCCCAAGCTATAAATTGCAAGATAGAAATGATGTGAAATCACTTGAATACCAAATCCAAGCACAAAAATATCTTAATAGGCAGTTACATTATTTTCCTGTGTTAAATATACAAGATTCCTATACCTATAATATTCAAATTCCAGCGTTCGCAAAAGATTTAATGGCAAGCGGAGTGCCACCAAGCATACTTGCACAATTTGCCGACCATCAAAATACATTTAGTGTTGTTGTGAGTTATGCTTTATTTGCAAAGATTGGACAAAGTATGCAAAAACAATCTTTTCGTTTAGCCCAGCTTGCAACTGAAAAGAATCTTGCTTATAAAAAAAGTGAACAAAAAAAAGATGAAGAGCTTTATCGTAAAGCAATTGAAGTAGCACAAAATCAAATTAAAAGTGCAAAGGCAAGCCTTACTTCTGCTAATCTCTCCTATGAAAATATGAAAAAACGTTATGATGCTAATCTTGTTACTTTTACAGAATATTTGCAGGCATTAAGCACAAAATATGATGCAGAATCTACTTTTATCCAAGCACTTAATAATTATGAAATTCAAAAAGCAAATTATATCTTTTATAGTGGGCAGAATATAGAGCAATATATCAATTAAAATAGATTATATGAGCTATATATTCAATTATTTTGATTGTGTGCATAGAGATTGTATCCATGTGAAGCCTTGTTGTGTTTTGCCATAGTCTTGTTGTAGGCAGAATTGGAAGCTTTGTTGTTCTAATAGTTGTTTGTAAATGCGTTCATACATAAAGGGATATTGTTGCTTTTTGTGGTAGAGATATTCTATTTGGGTATGGTATTTATTTTCTTCATGTTCTAAGAATTGATAATATTGGTATTTATTGTAGTAAAAATATCCAAAATAGACAATGAATACACATAATATGCAACTGATTAGCATTTTTAATCGCGAACGCATATTATAAAATGTTTGTGGATAAAAATTAATATATGCTGGTTTTGTGCGTATGTGGTGTAATGCAAGTATATGGAAGCAGTCATGTAGGGACATATTAAACAATGTGGTTATATCTGTAAAATCACAAAGTAAGTCTGGTTTGCCACTAAAATCACAATAAAAAATTGTCCCAAAGTCTTGGATAAGCCCATAATGGTTTTGCAATGCTTCATTGCGTTCTAATATTACGCTAACTGCTAACATACCATTACTATAATGGCAAAGGGCATGTTTGTGTTTATCCTGAAAAATAATGGTATAATGTTGTAGTGTGGGATAGAAATCATATAATCCGCAACATAATTCCAATGGATTGAGATATAGAATCTTGCCTGCATATTTTGTTGCATAATCTTGCAATATAGTTTGTGCAACACAAAAAATTTGAAAAGTAAAATGAGTTGGTGTTTGGTGTTGTAAAAAATAGCGGTATTCATAGTTGTGTGGGATAAGCCCTTGATTTTGTGCATGTAATGGCACGATAGAATCAAAGACATTGTTTTGTTGTAATTGTTGCTTTTCAATATTAATTTGTGTGCTTATAAGATAATCTAGTGGCAGCACGCCATAATAATAATGTGTGCTAGGTATATGGTATAATAGCTGTGCAAGTCTGTGTGCTTTTGTTTCTTTAGTGTAGTATTGTTGCAATGTTATATATGAGTAATGCATATATGGTTGGTATTCTATATTATAGGTATATAGCAATTCTGATGTTGTATCAAGTGGCGTAAGAGCTTGCTTGGTTTGGCTAGGTAATACATTTAGATTAGAATCGCACACTAGAGATTGCGTATTGTTGTCTAGTGGTATTGCATGGAATGTATCCATGCTGTGAGTTTGTGTTGTGGTGTTTGTATGGTTGTCTTGTATTGTAGTTTTATTATAGGAATGGTGTTTTTTATTGCCAATAGTATGGTATAAATCTATGTATGTGTAGGTGCGGATTGAAGCATGCCAAAAATCTCTTAAGGCAATATATTTGCGTATAAGCACAACCCATATTTGCATACATGTGTTCCATTATAGTTGGTATCTTATACAAAAGTTGTCCCACCATCAATAACTATAGTTTGTCCTGTGAGCCATGCACTTTGTGTATTATCGCAAAGGAAAAATGCTGCACCTGCTAAATCTTGTGGTGTTCCCATGCGTTTTAGGGGGCTTTGTTCTTCAACTTTTGCCTTCACTTCATTATAATCTGGAAAAGCTTTTAATGCATCTGTATCAATAGGTCCACCACTAACTGCATTTACGCGGATATTGAATGCTCCTAAATCTTGGGCTGCATATTTTACCATTGTTTCTACTGCATTTTTAGAATTACCATGTCCCGCATAGTTAGGCATATAGACAAGATTCCCTGTAGAGCTCAATGTAACAATATTGCCTCCACCAACTTTTTGCATACGTTTTACTGCTTCTTGTGCACCAACAACAAATGCTAATACGGTTGCGGTATAAATGTTATTCAATCCTTTAGGTTTTAATCGCATAAATGGAGCAAATCCACCCACTACGCTTCGCCCATAGATAATTGCATTGGATATAAAGAAGTCTATTCTATCAAAATCTTTATCAATTTGTTCAAACAAACCAATATATTGTTCTGGCTCTAATACATTAAGAGGGTAATAGCATGCTTTAACTTTATATTGTGATTCTATATCTTGTGCTATCTTTTGTGCTTCTTCTTCATTTTTATTGTAAGTAAAAGCTACATTGACACCTTCTCTTGCAAATCGGTATAAAATAGCTTTACCAATACCGCGCGTAGCACCACTAATGACAAGAGTTTTGCCTTTCATATATTCACTTGTTAATTGTTCTTTCATTTTTGCACCTCATAATTTTGTAAAGTTTGTTCAATGAGTTTCATACATTCCTTGCTTGGTTCACATAAAGGCAAGCGATATTCTAATGTAGGAATAAGCCCTTGCAAAAACATTGCTGCCTTAATAGGGATTGGATTACTCTCAAAAAACAAAACCTTATTTATAGCATAAAGTTTATTAGAAATAGCTAAACTTTCATGATTTTTTTGCTGCATTGCTAAATGGCATAATTGAGCAATATCTTTTGGAAATATATTACCTGTTACCGAAACAACACCACTACCACCATAACATAAGATTCCATGATTTAGTGCATCATCGCCACTTAAAACATGGAATTTAGAGTTAGAATCTTGATTATTCTCTCTCTCTTCATCTTGCATATTAATAAGTGTATAAGCCCTATCAAGCAAGCCGCTTGCTTCTTTAATAGCATATATATTTTTTACTTCTTTAAAAAGCTTTATGGCGGTTTCTACTTCAATATTGCAACCTGTGCGTGATGGGACATTATAAAGCATCATGGGTATATTAACAGAATCTGCTATTGCTTTATAATGCCTAAAAATACCTTCTTGTGTTGGTTTGTTATAATATGGAGCAACCGATAGTATGGCATCCGCCCCGCATTTTTCTGCGAATTGTGCTAGCTCAATAGCTTCAGTAGTATTATTGCTACCAGCCCCCGCTAACACTTTTATGCCTGTGTTTTTACATGTTTGCACAGCAATTTCTATGCATTCTTTATGTTCGTTATGGCTCATAGTTGCACTTTCTCCTGTTGTGCCTGCTGGCACACATGCATCCATGCCATATTGTATTTGTCTTTTTATTAAGTATTCATACGCTTGTGTATCTATTTTTCCATTTTTAAATGGCGTAATTAAAGCACTCATTGCACCTATTGGCATAAATTCCTCACTTTTGTTTTGCAATATTTAGGTTATTATATTATCTAAAAAATGTTGATGTTTTCTTTAATTTTTAGATTTTTTTCTTATTATGAGATTTATATATTGTTGTGCTTTGTTTTTTTTTGTAATGTTTATATTAGGGTAATGTATGTTTTATGTTATCTCTTGAGCTTATTAATAATATAAATTGTAAAATAGGTTATTGTTTTAGCTATAATATAAAAAATAAGCATACAGCAATTATATATTTGAGTAAGAAAGATAAAAAAATGTATCAAAACACAACAAAATATACAGATTCTACTCCTACAAGGCATTTAAAGATTTATCAAATTGCAGAGGGTTATTGTTATAATAGTGATAGTTTATTTCTATGGGATTTTATACTACCACACATTAAACGCAATACAAAAATACTTGAGCTTGGGAGTGGGAGTGGCATTGTTGGATTACTTTGTGCTAGAGATAGAGAGATTACGCTTTGTCAGATTGAGAAACAAGCAGTTTATGCACTCATGAATACAAAAAATGCACAAATAAATCATATAGATTCTATTGTTATCCATGCTGATTGTAATACATTGTTACAATCTGATAACATATTGGCACAATTACATGCAAATATGCTTTGCAATGATGAAAAATTACAAACTTTAATAGCCCAACAAACATTACAAGCAAAAACTAATAATACAGAATCTTCTCTTGATATGCAACGACTAGCAGCAAGTAGTTTAGTGCAAAAAACTAATATAACTTCACTTCCTTATTTTGATATAATGATAAGCAATCCGCCATTTTACCCCATTCACACACTATCATCACATAATCCATTAAAGGCACAGGCTACACAAAGCCATAATTTACCATTTGAAACCATGCTTATGGTTGCAAAAAAAATGTTGAAGCCACATGCTAAATTTATCTTTTGTTATACACCATCAATGCTTGGGCAGATTCTTGAGTCTTTAAGAAGCTTTGGTTTTGGTGTAGAGTTTTTACGCTTTGTGTATCCGCGTATTGACAAAGATTCTACACTTGTGCTTATTTGTGCCCGCACTCATAGTAAAGTCCAAACACATGTTCTCCCTCCACTCATAACGCATTATGGTAAAGCCCAACAAGATAACACTAAAGAAGTGCAAGCTATTTATAGGGCTGGGCATACACAAAGCATTAAAATAGCCTACCATGATATTGTATGGGAATATTTGTATTAATTTATTGTTTGAAAATAATGAAATAAAGGAAAAGCATATTATATGCTTTATTTGTTTTTGTTGTAAAGTAATATAAATTGTATATATACTATGAAAACTAGAATTTATCATTTTTAAAACAATTCGTATTGTATATTTTAAGCATACGACTAATTAATATCTCCTAAAAGCTCACTATGTTTTATAAAATACCATAATGGCAAATTCTCTTAAGCAATAGATTTATATAATGGAATAGTAATTTCAGCATGAAATAATCCTTTATTTATTTAGGATTCCAATAAGACTGCAATGTATTTATAAAATTTTCTATTATTTTATGCTATTTGGCTATTGTCAAACCATAATGTAGAAACATTTTTTCTAAAAGATTTGCAATCATTGTATAAGCATGCTGGAATCCTGTATCATCTGGGCAATAGTAAGGATCAGGAATGTCTGCTCCATTGCCAAAATCCCCAAGTTTTACTACTTTTTCCTTTGGGAATCCAAGTGCTAAAATATCGCGTTTATTTTGTGAATCCATAGCAACAATAATATCAAAATTCATATCACTATATACATTGATTGGGCGGGATTGTTGCATGGATATATCAATGCCATGCTTTTTTGCTATAAGTATGGATTGTTCATGTGGTGGCTCTCCACGATGAAATGCACTTGTCCCACAGGAATCAATATGGAGATTCCACGCATTTTGCGTATTCATGTTTTGTGCAATACCTTCTGCTAAAGGGGATCTACATATATTTCCAAGACAAACAAATAAAACACTTTGTAATTTCATACTTTTTCCTTGCAAAAAAATGCTAGAATTATAGCAAATTTTTTTCTATTTAAAGGTTTCATGTGTCTTTTAGTATTCGTATCTTATTTTTTATAGCACTTGTTTTGTTGCATGTTTTTATCTATTATATATTGTTTAAAAATATTACAGAAAATCCCATTATAAAACATCTTGGTAAATTAATTGTATGTGCTAATTTTCTTTGCATTGTTGCTTTTTTAAAGCTTTATCACACACATATTAATTCATTGTATTACACTATTTTATCAAGTTCGCTTGGGATATTTTGGATAAGTTGTAATATTGCATTGCTTGTATGGCTTACGACTTTATGTATTCGGTTTGGTTTTGGTGCATTTGTGCTTGAACGTATGCAACTCCCAATGATATTGGTAGCATGGTGTAGCATTATTGCACTTACTTTATGGAGCTTTTATTTGAATGCAAAAGAACCTAAAATTGTTACTACACAAATACCAATGCAAGGAATCACAAAGCCACTTAATATCGCAGTGCTAACTGATATGCATATTGATGTTTTAATGGATAAAAACGCAGTAGCAAAGGTTGTTGAGCGAACAAATAGTATATTACCTGATATTATCTTATTGGGTGGCGATATTGTTGATAACTATTACAATATTGTTGCAGATTCTGTGCAGGAGCTTGGCAAGCTCAAAGCAAAATATGGAATCTATTATGTATTGGGCAACCACGAATACTATTATGATACTTATACAATTATAAAGGCATTAAATAAACTTGGGATAACAACTTTAATTAATCAAACTATGGTATTGCGTAATCTTGGTTTAAATATCGCAGGCATTGCAGATTTAGCAGGTAACCATACGAAATTTCAAGATAGTGTATTGATTCCTGATTTAGCAAAAACACTTGCATATGGTGATAAAAAATACCCCACAATATTACTTGCACACCAACCAAAAGTCTTGCATTTATTGCAACATGAAGATATTGAACTTGTAGTAAGTGGGCATACACATGGAGGGCAAATTTTCCCCTTCCACTTATTTGTATTGCTTGACCAGCCATTTTTATCGGGTTTGCATACTTGGGAGCATTATGGCAAGCAAACGCAAATATATGTGAGTAAGGGCGTGGGTTGGTGGGGTATGCCAATGCGTCTATTTGAGCGAAGAGAGATTAGCTTATTGCAGCTTATACCAAATTAAATTATTATATATGTTGCTTTAGAATCTAAGAAATAAAACCTAAGATATATAGCAAGATAGCAATAGAAATTATGAGCCAATAATATGTAATATTTTAGATTAAGCTATAGTTTTTTAAAGATTTGAAAGCCCTATCAATATATATTATATAATTCCAAATGGGTTTAGCATTAAAAAATCATCATGGACTTTGTCCTTGCAGTAGGCTAATCCTATTCACGAAATATAGGCTGTTGGTTTCCTACTAAGATAAATTGATTATCAATGCTAATTCATGATGTTTTTTTTGTTTATTGTAATTTATAAGTGTATTATTTGGTATTTAGTTTTATTGTATTTATTCTTACTTTTTGTAGTATTTTTCATTTTAAAAAGTATGGTAACATTTTTTTGTTTTTTAGGCTATATATATTTTATGACTTAAGGTTTAGTTGTATATTTATATGTTATTTAGCTTTATATTGTATCGACGAAACAATATTTACTTATTACATAATGAAAAAGTATAAATATTGCAAACTATAAAGTGTAAATAAAATAATCTTTTTTAAGAGATATAAATATATCGTGGTGGCATAAATAGTTTTATTGCATGATTGTTACATATTTATACTTCAATAATGATATTTTGCGTTTTGAAAGCAGCAATCATATAAAACCCGTGTATAATATACCATTCCCAAAATTAACTTTAGGAGGATATGTAGTCATGCAGAAATTCAGCAAAGAGGATTTTATTTGGGTGCTTAGCCTTTTTGGCACAGCAATTGGGGCAGGTGTTTTATTGTTGCCAATCAATGCAGGTATGGGCGGACTTATCCCACTCCTTATTATTTTGGTTTTAGCAT
>JARHZY010000171.1 GCA_029264655.1 Helicobacter sp.
ATCTTTTACCCTTATACCTGCTTGTATTTCTAAGTCTTTAATCTCTTGTTGTAAAGAATTTATTCTTGCTGTAAAATAGTTTTTACCCTTTGGAGTTGTCTGTATTGCTAGTATTTCTTGTGTTTTCTCTAATTATGTTTGCTTTTGTGAGATTTTATGTTGTAATTCTGGTGTTATTGCTTGTGTTGTTTGCTTATTTGGGGTAGAATTATGTTGTTGTTTTGATAGCCCATTCATAACTTTAGTTATTTGGCTGTCCTGCGGAACGAAAGAATGGATAATGTCCGCCTTGTTTATCTCACTTTTTATATATCTCTCTGCTAACTTTGGAATTCCTGTTATTAAAGTTTTATCATTATCTTTTGTTACAAGTAAATACCATAAATTATTATCACCATCTTTAAATGTTCTTTATTTGTATTATCAAAATTTTCAATAAGCTTAATTCCATCACTTGCATTTTGTGTTAATATTGCCTTAGCCCTTGCGTTATCATCTTTGTTTATATCTCATGTTGGTATAGAATCTGTATTGCTGCATTCTTTCTTTATTTCTTTTATATCTATATTGCTTGCATTTGTTTGTGTATGCTTTATGCTATTATTTACTTGTGGTGTTTCTATGTATTTTGTTTCTCGTATATTTGCTTCATTTGCTTTTATTTCTATATTTGCATTTTCTTTATTGATTACGCCCTTATTATCTAGGTTTTATATATAGTCTCTTATATTCTTAATAAAGACTAATGCAAGATAATAATATTTTTATTATAATATATTACTTAATTTACTATTTTTTAAAACTTAGTGCAATTATTTTAATGACTTGTGTATAAAATTAAAATTTCATTAGGGATTCAATAAAGCTAACTATACAATAAAAAATAGATTTTCTAGTATATTCTCTATGTGATATATTTTAGCTTGTTGTATATTTGATACCATCATACAACAAATAAAGATATATTGTATAGAATATAATAATTTAATAGATGAAAACTTATTGGAAAACATCATTGTGATACAAAAATATAGTATTATATTGCCTGTTAAAGTGGATAGTTTTTTAATAAACCACACAAAAAAATAAAATAACTATAAAAGGTGGATTGCAATTATGTATAAAGCTATATTATTAAGCATAGGAGAGCCAATAACACTTGGTATTTATTATACTGCCACACATACTAGCATACCACAACTTATTTTTATACTGCGTGTAAAAGGTAAGGCAAGCCATGTTTTACCGCTATTGTTTGCTCCATTTTGTGTTTATAGTAAATACAGCAATGATGAAGCACTTTCTTTATTACTACAACCCCATATACTTGCTTCATGCACATTGTGTGAATGCATTGTTGATAGCTCTTTTTTCACACAACATGCAATACTGCGGCATTCCTTGCAGAATCTTGATATACAATTTTGCGATTCTACACAATATGCTTTAACAGATACAAAAGAGTATCTGTATAGGCATTATCATATTGATATAGGCACATATAGAGCAACACAACCTATAAACTTTATGCCATTATGTTGCACGCTTGATAAAGCATTACACTTACTTGCATATCTCATGCCATTACATGCGATTTATTATGCACGTGGAGTTGGCAGTTTGAGTGCTATTAAACTTACACATGTATTTTTACATACGCTTGCATTAAGCATGGATATTGGAATCTATGCAACCAATAGTTTTTATTTTAGTAAAACAAACGAGATAAAGGCATTTGCCAACATGTCTTTTTTCTTAGATATATCGCAAACACATGCAGTTATTGCAGATGAGCATGCACACGCATATATTCAGCTTGCTACAAGCACTAAGCAACCTCCAGACTTACATTTACCTTACTTCCTTATGCATGGTGATTTTTTAGAATCTTGCACACCTTTATATGTAACGCCAGCAGTTTAAGAGTATGAATATAAGGAGCTTGTTGTTGTTTTTCAATATAAACTTACAAAAACATGCTAAAATCATAAGCAAATTGTATTTAAACACAAAGGTATAATATGCAACATACAAACGAATCACAACAAACAAGCAATCAAAAATTAGATTCTCTTAATCTTTATGGCAAAACCATACTTATTACAGGTGCAGCAGGATTTATCGGTAGTAATCTAGTGGAATATTTTGCAACTCATCATAAAGATTGCACAATATTGGCACTTGATTATTTTAGAGATTCGCAAACATTTCCTAATGGCAATCCAACAACGCTTGGGCATTTTAAAAACCTTTCAATCTATCCAAATGTTGAGATACTTCCACTTGACATTGCCAATGAAAAAGAAATGCGTGTATTACATAGGCAGTATGGTAAAATAGATTATATTTTGCATGAAGCAGCAGTTTCTGATACTACTTGTATGGATATGCGTCATATTATGCAGGTAAATTATAACGCCTTCAAAGAGTTAATAAGGCTTGCTATCAAACATGAAGCACATATTGTATATGCAAGTTCAGCAGCAGTATATGGAAACACAGAGATTCCAAATAGTGTGGGATATAAAGAGATTCCAGAAAATATTTATGGATATTCAAAGCTTTGTATGGATAGAGAAAACATAAGGCTACAAAAAGAATTGCAAGAAAAGGGTGTAGGGCTTATAGGATTGCGTTATTTTAATGTATATGGGCAATATGAGTTTTATAAGCACAAAACTGCATCTATGGTGTTGCAGCTTGCATTGCAAGCACTTACTAATAGGGTGGTGCGTCTTTTTGAGTTTGGCGAACAACAAAGAGATTTTGTTTGTATTCATGATGTTGTGCAAGCAAATATAAAAGCTTTAGAATTACTTCTGCTTACTTATGGTGTGAGAGATAGAAATAAGCAAGCAAAACAATGGCATAGAATCCACAAGACTTTTCTTGATGTCAATATGCCAAAAGCTCCACAAACAGAAGAACTTATTTTGCAAAAACTTTTTGGGCATAATTTGCAAGAAAAATCACAAACAATAATGGAAGATTGGTTGCAAAAGGGAGCAATTTATAATGTTGGTAGTGGCATTGCACGCAGTTATAATGATATTGTTGCTATTCTTAAAGATACCATGAATATAAACTTTGAAGTGCAGTATATTAAAAACCCATATCCATTTTTTCAGAATCATACACTTGCTGATTCAACTTATTTTGTGCCAAATTATACACCACATTATACGCTTGAAGAAGGGATTAAAGAGTATATACCACATATAGAATCTATCTATAAAGATATAAAAGAGGGACGCAAAACATGGTAGCACAAAAATTAAAAATTCTTGTTATTGGTGATCTTATGCTTGATAAATATATATGGGGGAATGCAGAGCGACTCTCACCTGAAGCACCTGTACCTGTCGTAAAAATAGAAGAAGAGAGT
The DNA here is from genome assembly GCA_029264655.1 of Helicobacter sp. Taxonomy (GTDB): domain Bacteria; phylum Campylobacterota; class Campylobacteria; order Campylobacterales; family Helicobacteraceae; genus Helicobacter_A. The sequence goes on from JARHZY010000171.1 coordinate 3,386, forward strand.
TTTAGTCTTGGTGGGGCATGTAATGTTGCAAATAATTTGATTGCAATGGAAGCTATGGTATCAATTTATGGTGTTATTGGTAATGATGTAGAAGGGAGTTTATTGCATGATTTTCTTGTGAATAAGGGCATAGAGGCACATTGCTATAAATCTAATCGTCCAACTACAACAAAAATGCGTATTATGGCGGCAAAGCATCAAATGTTGCGACTTGATAAAGAAAATAATATGCCCTTAGAATCTAAAATATATGAAGCTATGTTTGAAGATATACAAGGGCATATTACTACATACCAATGCGTTGTTTTAAGTGATTATTTAAAAGGAATGTTAGAACCATCTTTTACACAACGTATTATTAAGCTTGCAAACAGCTTTAATATTCCTATATTATGCGATCCAAAAGGTAATGATTATGCTAAATATAAAGATGCTACATTACTAACACCAAATAGAAAAGAAGCTATAGATGCTACTGGTATAACGATTCATAATGATAAAACTTTACTTGAAGCATTACATAAAATACATAAAATATGCAATGTTTGTTATCCCCTTATCACTTTAAGTGAAGAGGGAATAGCATATCTTGATAATGATTTAGCATTGCATAAAAAGCCAACAATCGCAAGAGAAGTTTATGATGTGAGTGGGGCTGGTGATACCGTCATTGCTGCACTTGCTTTACAACTAGCACAAGGACAAAACCTTGAATATGCAACACAATTTGCAAATGCTGCTGCTGCTGTTGTGATTGGTAAGGTAGGTTCTGCTACTGCTACATTACAAGAAATACAAGATTTCTTAGCACCAAAGCGGATTATACGTGATACTGAAGCAAAAATTATTACTGATTTTACACATATTAAGGATAGTATTGGGCATAAGAAAATAGTTTTTACAAATGGGTGTTTTGATATTTTGCATTATGGGCATGTGAGCTATCTTGAAAAAGCAAGAAAATTAGGTGATGTGTTAATTGTAGGCTTAAATAGTGATGCATCTGTGCGACGTTTAAAAGGCAAAGAGCGTCCCATAAATCCCCAAGATGATAGAGCATTTATTCTAGCTAGTTTAGCATGTGTTAGTTATGTTATTTTATTTGATGATGATACCCCAGAAGCCCTTATTAAACAAATACAACCACATGTATTAGTGAAAGGTGCAGATTATGCTAATAAAGAAATTGTTGGGGCAGAATATGCACAATCTGTAGAGCTTATCGAATTTATAGAGCATAAAAGCACAACAAATATTATCAATAAGATTCAACAACAAAAACATTAATAGAATATGATTATTTATTACTAGAATCTATATTTGCTAGTTTAAAATTTACCACATTTATTAATAGGTGATAGATATATGCTATATATTTTAGTTCTCATACAAATATAAGATAAAGCTTTTTGCATGCATTCTTCCATTCTTCATTATATTGGGATTTTTAGTCTATTGTGTAATAGCGTAATATAATAGCACTATGTTTTGCTTTTCCCTCTATAAGACATAGATTATAAGTGTGTTTTTGTTTAGTTGTTAGCGTATGTTTCTGGCATTTGTTTTGTGCTATATTATTAAAAAGATTTGTGTTTGCTTCATATAGGTTTTGTATATCATGTGTATGGAGCTGTTGCGTAATTGCTTGTTGTGCCTGTAAAAGCAGTATAAAAGCAAACGACATAATAAGTAATGAAAAAGCAATATCAATACTTAAAAAACCACATATATTTCTTTGCATATTGTATAAATATTAAGATTGCAGTAAAACAACTGCAATAACTACCAACACAATGCCAACATATCCAATGGGTTTTAGCTTTTGCTGAAAAAAGTAATATGCTCCAGCAACACTACCCAAGATTCCAATTGCACCCCATAATGTGTAGGCAATAGGTAGCGACATGCCATTATCAGTAGCGACTGCAAGCAATAAAAATGCCATTCCTACAAGCACTAAAGCAAGCACGCCCCACCAAATTTTACGAAAACCATCTGATTTTTGTAATGCAAGATTTGCAAAAATATCAAGTACGCCAGATAGGACTATAAGCATGAAATTCATTATAACACTTCCATAAAATACAAATAAGCTTAGCATTATATCAAAAAAGTACGTAAAGTTGCTAAGAAAAGAGCAATAGGTAGCCAATAAACCAAAACTTATAATATCATATAGATGGATTCCATAGAATAATTTAATCCTTAAATAGATATTTTTAAACAATGCGCCACCCTTTAAGCCCATTGTGGTTAAGAAAAATATAAAAGTATAATAAAACATGTTACAATACATTTCTAATTTATTTTATTGGAGAAAATATGCGTCTTATAGAGCTTGATAATATTAAAATTGCCCAAAAACGATTACATAATATTATTATGCAACATCCACTTGCTTATGCACCGCGTTTGAGTAAAATTGCCAATGCCCAAGTATATTTAAAGAAAGAGAATTTACAACTCACAGGAGCATTTAAGATACGCGGTGCATTTAATAAAATTGCAGCACTTAAAGAACTTGATGAAAAAAATAATACGCACATTTTAGATAAAGGGGTTATTTGTGCGAGTGCAGGTAACCACGCACAAGGAGTAGCATTTAGTGCCCAACATTTTCAAACACGAGCTGTTATTGTTATGCCAGAATCAACACCACTCTTAAAAGTAATTGGCACAAAGGCTATGGGTGCAGAAGTTGTTTTAGCGGGTAACAATTATGATGAAGCCTATGCACATGCACAAAAGCTTGCACAAGCACAAAATCTCACTTTTATCCATCCTTTTGCTGATAGAGAGGTAATAGCAGGACAAGGAAGCATAGCACTTGAAATGATAGCAGAAGAGGAGCTTGATATTGTTGTTGTGCCAATTGGTGGTGGTGGGCTTATTAGTGGTATTGCAAGTGCTTATAAGGCGTTATCACCACAAACAAAGATTATTGGTGTTAATGCAAAAGGTGCAAATGCAATGAAACAAAGCTTTTATGCACGCACTATACAGCATGCAAGCAGTGTGCGTACAATTGCTGATGGGATTGCTGTGCGTGATGTTAATGAGATGACATTTGAATATATTATGGCTGGAGTTGATGGGATTGTTGAGGTTGATGATGAAGAGATTGCAAGTGCTATTCTTTTTCTTTTAGAATCGCAAAAACTTGTTGTAGAAGGGGCTGGTGCTGCAAGTGTTGCTGCACTCATGCATCATAAAATAGCTATGGAAGCAAATCAAAAAGTAGGCGTTATTTTAAGTGGCGGCAATATTGATGTTACTATGCTTAATATTATTATTGAAAAAGCTTTATTAAAAAGTGATAGGAAAATGAAATTCCAAGTTATCCTTGTTGATAAGCCCGGTAGTCTCCAGCAACTTACAGAGCTTTTAACAAAAGAAGGTGCTAATATTGTTTTTATTAATTATTCGCGTATCAGCACGAAACTTGAATATGGCGATGCTATTGTAGAGTTAGCACTTGAGATTAAAGGTAAGGCACATAAAGATTCTGTATATAAGATTTTGCTTGATCATGGTTACCATTTTAGTGAAATATTATAAATATACACAACTTAGCATACCATGTAGTAATATAACATACAAAGGAGTATCTATGCAACCGCTTTCTATTATTGTGCCAATTTATAATGTAGCTCAATATTTACAAGAATGTCTTGATTCTATCCAAGCACAAACCTATAGCAATTTTCAAGCAATTTTAATTAATGATGGTAGCACAGATGAGAGTGGAGCAATTGCTGCTACATATGCAGACAAAGATTCGCGATTTATACTTATCCATCAAGAAAATAAAGGACTTGGTGCAGCAAGAAATACCGGGCTTGATTATATTTTTTCAGCACAGAACACGCAAGATACTATGTATATTGGTTTAGTAGATTCTGATGATGTTATAGCTAAAGATTATTACCACAATCTTATTTATTGCCTTGAAGTAAATCAGACACTCATTGCTAAAAGCCGCAATATTTGTGTCTTTCATGATGATAGCTATAGTAAGGCAATATTTGAAGCTACACAAGCTCAAGAAAAAGGGATTGTGCGTCATGTTACAAGTAAAACTCTTACAGATAAAATAGATCCTTGGCGTAGTGTTTTTAAGGCGTCTTTGCTTAAAGATTTACGTTTTCCTGCTGTGCGTTTTGCAGAAGATGTGCCTTTTGGTGTATGTGCAAATGTCTTAGCAAAAAATATTGCATTAACAAAAAATGCTCGTTATTTTTATCGCATACGCACAGGCTCATTAACAAAAAAAACGCACCCACCACAAGAATTTTTTAATGCTTTTGCCTTTATTTATACTTTTTTTAAAGAAAATGGCTTATTGCATACCTATATTTTACCAACACATATTTTACGCCCTACTCAAAGCTATGAATATTTAGCAACAGATTCCAACTATTTAGCACTTTTACAGGATTTTATACGTTCATTACAGATTGAACCAAGTGTGCTTGCCAAAAATAAAGTGTTATATGCTGCATTACAAGCAACAACATTAGAAGAGTTTTTAAGTAAAACGCAAACTTTTAAAGAATGGAGACGCAAAAACTTTCGCATAAGTTGCAACAAGAAGCATAAAATTATTACACTTTTTGGCAAAACGCTTTACCACAGCTAAGGAATGGATATGTTGAAAATATGTATTGTATTAAAAGACATTACTGAATCTGGCGGTGGGGAACGCGTCTGTGTCAATCTTGCACATATGTTTGATGAAATGGGTTATCAAGTAGAGATTATTAGCTTTTTTGCCTTGCATAATAAACCTATATTTGATATTAAACCACAAATTGCTATTAGGTGGCTATCACATTTAACGCCAAATAGTAAAAACCCCTTGCAAAAGCTTTTTTGCAAAAGTATTTATCGCACATATTTAAGCTCCAAAATAGATAAAATAATTATGGAAATGAAACCAAATGTAATATTGGCAAATGATGGTTGGTATATCCCAAAGCATAAAGTAGATTCTATGCAATATGTGCGTTTATGGCATTTAAATGCACCAAAAAAAATAAATAAGAGAAAGCAAAAGATTTTTCATCTTTTTGATACTTTGGTAGTGCTTTCTCATAAAGAATTAAGTATTTGGCAACATTATCATAAAAATATCAAAGTAATCCCAAATTTTCTCCCAACTCTTTCTCATCAATATACAGATTATAACCAACAAAAAGTTGTATCTGTTGGGCGTATGGATAGGGGAGATCAAAAAGGTTTTATGCGTCTTATTGATATTTGGGAGAAAGTGCAAGAAAAAATAGCAACACAAACAGATAAAGCTATAGAGCAAAAGCTAAGAGATTGGCAGCTCATTATTGTAGGTGATGGAGCAATGAAAACAGAGATAGAGGAAAAAATTAAAATAAAAAATCTTCAAGATTCTATTATTTTAAAACCTTTTACAAAGGATATAGAATCTATATATCTCAATGCAAGCATTTATGCTATGAGTAGCCATTTTGAGGGTTTTGGTATGGTGTTGGCTGAAGCAAGTAGTTATGCATTAGCGTGCGTTGCTTTTGATATTAATGCAGGACCTAGTGATATTATAGAATCTGGTATTAGTGGTTTTTTAATAGATGATCATAATATCTATGCCTTTGCAGATAAACTCTTATTGCTTATGAGTGATAAAAAGAAAAGAGAATCTATGGGTTTTAATGCAAAAAAGCATGTATGTGAAAAGTTTAGCAAAGAAGCTGTTATGGAATTATGGCAGAAGGTATTCATTGCCAAATAGCTTACTATATGTATATTTTAATAATATTATATCTCTTATGAGTATAAGCCATATACTTTTATATTATTTGCATGGTAAGATATTGTTCAATAACATTGAATAACATAGAAAATAAAATGTGGTTATATACAAAATAAAAATAGAATAATATCACTATATTTATTTATGTGTTTTGCTAAATATAAATGAATATATTTATATCCCATGGTGTTTTCATTTCTATGTAATACTACTCTTTCAATATAATTTGCTTTATTTTTATAAACAACAAAATATATTTTTGTTATAGTTTTGATGGGTATTTTTTATGGTTGTTTGGTATATTATACCACATTCATTTGTTTGCTGAATTATTATAATATTGCCGATTGTATTATGAAAAATATAAAAAAATGCCACATACGCACTTTTTTATAGTAAAATTTTAATGTTAAAAACATGTGAAAGGTATAATATGCCATTTGTTGTGGTTGTTATGGGAAGTAAGAGTGATTGGCAGGTTATGCAAGAGTGCATTTTGATTCTAAAAAAATTTGGAATCCCTTTTGAAGTGCATATTTCTTCAGCACATAGGACGCCAGAAAGAACAAAAGAGATTGTATTACATGCAGATAAATCAGGTGCTATCGCATTTATAGGTGCAGCAGGTATGGCTGCACATTTAGCTGGTGCAATTGCTGCACACACTTTAAAACCTGTCATTGCTGTGCCGCTTGCTGGTGGAGTGCTTGATGGATTAGACGCTCTTTTATCAAGTGTGCAAATGCCGCAGGCAGTCCCGGTTGCTACCATGAGTGTTGGCAAAGCTGGTGCAATTAATGCAGCTTTTTTTGTAGCACAAATATTTTCATTATTACCACAATATTCACATCTTACGCGTATGCTAGCAGATGAAAGGCAAGAAAGAGCCTACCAGCTTGAAGAAGATACGAGAAATATACAGGGTGCAATTTAAAAAGCTTATGGAAAGGGAAGATTATGGCAGACCAAGACAATCTACAATTACAAGGCTTAAAGACAATACGTCAGATGCAAGAAAGTATGCAACAAGATGCCCAAGAAGAGCAAAAAGCATTACATTTACATATCCAAGAAACACAGAAAATACTAGATGGTAGTGCAGATAGAGAAGCAAAGCAACACGCAACCCAAATGCAACATATACCAAATCTCGCACATGCAAAAACAATTAAAGAAAGTATGGCAGACTGGATAGATGATGATGCCCCTAAGAATATGACTACTAATAAACAGCAAACACAACTAAACCAGCCCGCACAAAATATAAAACAGCAAGATTCTATGCAAATAACACAAAAAACAGAATCTACACAACATGCTAAACAGGATATAGCACAAACCACTAAACAATCCCAAACAACCACAGCACAAGAAATAGTAACAAATACGCCATTAGATAGCGATGGTATTGAGCTTAAGCAGGATAGATACCAACAAATTGTAAAAGCAAATGCCAATACCAAACAAGAAACTTGGTTGCTTTTAGATGAATTTCTTAAGCTTTCGGGCTTAGAGCGTGAAAAGGTTGTTGAACTCATTAAAGATAAAACCATTAAAAGCAAACAAGAAAATGGTAGAATATATGTTGAAGCAAGCACAGGCACTTCAGCACTTATCAAAAAAGTTGAAAATCGTTTAGTATCGCTTGATATGAGTGGCAATGCACTTGATCCTGTTTTTGTAGAAAAAACAATTGCTACAATTTTAGGCTTACATGATAAGGTGTTAAGCTCTAAAGACGAAACAATAGCAGCATTTAAAAGTGAAAATAGTTTTTTAAAAGAAGCACTTGTATCTATGCAAGAAATTTATGATGATGATAAAAAGACTATTGAGATTTTAAGGCAACAGCTCCAAAAAACACAAGAAGAAGTAGAATTTGTTAAACGCAAATATAAACTTATGTGGGGTAAGGTGAGTAATAGTACAACATGAAAGAATCTTTGCTTTGTAGAGTGTTATTTGTAACAATA
>JARHZY010000040.1 GCA_029264655.1 Helicobacter sp.
TATATGAAAATATCAAGTTTTAAGGAATATTCAGAAATCTATGGCTTTGAGCCTTGTTTTGTGCTATGGACGCAAGGTTGCCCTATACAATGCAAGGGTTGCTGGAATACACAAACTTGGGATTTTAAAAGCGGCTATGAAATGGATATAGAATCTCTATTTACACTCATTAAAAAACAAAGAGATTCTAAAGAATGTAGTATTAAGGCACTTACTATTTTAGGAGGTGAGCCATTTTTTCAATATGATGAACTTTATCATTTAGTATCATTAGTGAAAACATTAGATATAGGCATTATCGTATATAGTGGCTATGAGAAAGAAGAGTTAATACAAGCTAAAAAAGATTCTATATTTGATCTCATTGATGTGCTTATATATGGACGATATATAGAATCTATGCGTGATATTAATCTCTTTTTACGCGGTTCTACTAATCAAGTGATTGATTTCTTAAGCACTCGTTATAATGCAAGTCAAATCAGAGATGGTAATTATATAGAAATTGATATTAATAATTTTGGAGAGCTTGATATAGTAGGCTATATTGAAACAACAGATTCTCTATTCACTTCAAAATAATATTGAGTATATTTTATATATTTAATGAGACTATAAAATATTTTTAGATATAAAAAACTACATAAAGATTTTAAAATTATGTTTTTAGTTTTATTCTATAAAAGCAACAAAAAAACTTAGCTTTATAATAAATACAAAAAAATCTTATTTTTATTTCTAACTTTTATCGACTATTTATTAATATTTTTATAATGCTTATGTAATTTATATATTATATAATCTTAGATTATCTCTAATTCTAGCATTATTAATAGCTTTTATTAAAACCATATCTCAACATTTAAAAAATAAAAAGTAATTAAATAGATTTTTATTGCGGGATTAAGCAATGCTTACTTATGGTATAGTTAAATATACCACTTATAAGTTATAAGGAATAATTTTATTGTGGGAGAGTGAGTGTATTTTGCACGCCATTATCTGGAGACAAGGGGGTATAATCATCAACCCCAATGGTTACTCCTGTGGACATATTTTTAAACAAGGTATGACCGGGCTTTCTCTCATAATAAATCATCTCACCCGATTGTTGGAATCTTTGCACTGCAATGCCATTAGGACCAACTTGTTTCCCTTTGCCACCAAAAATATCTCGTGCAAACACAATATCTTCAAATAAATCACCATAACTTACCTTTCCAAAAAACTTTTTAGAAATAGGCCATTTATAGCTACATTCTGTAAGCACACACATTCTCCCTGCTTTAATACGAATACTACCAATAGTTTGTGCATATTTAAAAAGCTCCAATTTCACAAGCCCACTTTTATAAGTATTAAGACGTGCATAATCATAAAATTTAAAGGGTGCCGTATTAATGTAAAGCAATTTTACATTACTTGTTATAAGATTCTGTGGTTCTTGTTCTTGTGGTGTAAAAACACTTTCAGCTTGCCCATGTGATGTCCCCGGGTTTATTACTGGATCATAAATACCATCAGGGTTCTTTGGATTAGTAAGCTCGGGATCACTTTTCCACGAACATGCAGCTATAAATAATCCCAAAATACATATACCAAAACCTTTGGCAATCTGCAAACAACTACCTTGCACTTTATACATTTATAACCTCTTTGACTTTTTGCTTCTGCAATATTAGCACATTCTTATGATAATTGGTAATCTTTTTACATAAATCAACCATTATTCAAAACACGATGCCAAATTCTACCATCAAGCTTTACTTCCATATTAACTTGACACAAGCCATCTTTATATGCTGTTTCTGTAATTTCTGCATTTTTGATTAAGGCTTGCACTCTACCTTTAATAGTTGAATTCTGTGCGATTGCATCACGAATTGTATCGTTTGCATTGATTCTAATACCATACATTTTTTCACCAATTTGTCTGTATGCATCAACTATAGCCGCACGTTTCGCAAGAGCAAGTGCTTGTGCTGGAGAAACCGTAGATTCAGGAGCCACACCCATACCAACAGCTTGGATTTCAATTACATTGTTTGGTGTTAATAATGGAGAGTTTTGAATCCCAACAGATATATCACTATCATTTGCACCGCGTCTCATATCATCAAAGTTATTTGCATTTGTGCGTTCAAATCCTTGTTCATAACCACCGCTACCACTTCTTGTATTACGTGAATAATCACCTCTTTCATATCTTGGAGCAGGATTATAATCATATTGCGATGGTGGAACTGCTGGACCTGCTTGCATTGCCATTGGATATGCGGTTTGCACTGATGGAGCAGCTACTGGTGGTGTTGCAGATTGTGCTACAATACCGCTATTACCAACAGGTGCTGAAGCCATAAGACTAGGATTTGCATTATAACCAACAGGTGGATAAGTAGGCACAGATAAAGGAGCAAGTGCAGGACCACCTGCTGCTGGAGGAACTAATGCTGAATTATCTGCAGTTACACCGCTATCTACACAACCAGTCAAAAAAGCTACAGAGAGAACTGAAGCCATCAAAATTTTCGTTTTCATATTAATGTCCTTATTAAAAGAGTAATTTTGTGCAAACCTTGCACTTGAATATGTGTTAAGCAAAAGGTGTGCCAATATAAAAAATATATTTTTAAATGAAAAAGATTTTACTAAAAAAAAAGAAATACCACACATCTATCATATTTTAAAAGCAAACACCGCACTTAAAGAGAAACTTTTGAAACTTTCATATTCTATAAAGCTATTTATTTTTAATATAAAAATCTTATTATAATAACATTTACTTAAAATATTCAGTTGTTTTGTATTCAGTAATTATAAATATTTTTACACCACATTATATATTTTATACTAACTAAAATAAGATATAAAAAGTATAAATATTGCAAATATAGATAAAACTCTCATTTATTATACATATTTTATCTAATAATTTTATGTATCAATTTTTATAAAACTAAATTACTTTTTATTATTTAAGGCTTTTTTAATTTTTATTGCAGTATAATTACTTCTTTTATTTTATGGCTCGATAGCTCAGTCGGTAGAGCAAAGGACTGAAAATCCTTGTGTCGGCAGTTCGATTCTGCCTCGAGCCACCATTTCTTATCTTATAATCTAATTTACATATTTTTTTTTAAATTCCATATAATTATTTAGCATGTTTCCTATGATAAAGTTGCCTACAAAGTAATTGGGCAGGGTTACAAGTGATAATATAATGATTTGTATTTGTATTTCGTATTTGCATGTTAAGACGTTTTTTACCTATTTGTAATATATAACGATTTTGTTGCCATTTAAAAGTGAAAAATTTTGTAACAATTGTCGCGTTTTGCAGTATAGTTGATAAAGATTGTGTATTAATGGGGGCTTTTTTTAAAAATGCTTGGTATGCTACTTGATTAAGCTCATATTGTAATCTCTGTATATGTAGATTTGCTTGCCGTAATGCAATATTTTCTATTGCATAAGGTTTTATTATAAAAATAGCTAAAATTGCAAGTATAGTGATACATAAAAGCATTTCAAGCATACTGAAAGCATATATATGTTTGATATACCCACTAGTTCTCATTACACATCAAGATTTTTTACATCTCTTGCATGTTTTTGGATATATTGTCTTCTTGGTTCTACTTCATCACCCATAAAAATATTGAACATTTCATCTGCCATTTCATCATCTTCTATTTTTATCTGCACTAAAGTGCGATTTTGTGGCGACATGGTAGTTTCCCACAACTCTTCTTTATTCATTTCTCCTAAACCTTTATAACGGCTAATATCTCCTTTTTTTCTTGTAGTTTCTTCTATTTCTTCTAAGCCCGCTATAATATCTTTCCCTTCTAAAAACTCTAATTCTCTTTCAATAATTTTTTGGTATATTCTTTTACACTCTTTAAAGCTATTATCATGAAAGAGATTGCGTGTAATCTTTAACTCTGTAATACCTAAATGTGTTTGCACATTAAGCGTAATGCTTACTTCATCAATTTGTTTCTTTAATACATTATATTGCTTGCTTATCAAATAAGATTCAATATTTTCTGTTAATGTATATAAATCATGCGTATCAAGATTGTTTTCTACTAAATATCTTAAAATATATTGGACAGCATATCTTCTCTCCAAATCATTAACAAGTTGTCTATAATGTGCAATGATTTTTAAAATCTGTAAAAGTTCATTATTTCCTATACCTTTAAAATTAAAATGCTCAATGCCATTTTCAATTAAGAAATCACTTAAAGCTTTATCATCTTTAAGATAAATCTCTTTCTTGCCTCTCTTATATTTATAAAGAGGTGGTTGTGCTATATAAATATATCCTTCTTGCACAAGTGGTTTAAAATAACGATAAAAGAAAGTCATAAGCAGTGTTTGTATATGACTACCATCAACATCTGCATCTGTCATGATAATAATCTTATGATAACGCAATTTTTCTGCGTTAAATTCATCACCTATACCACATCCAAAAGCTGTAATCATATTTTTAATTTCTTCACTTTTTAGAATCGTATCAAGCCGTGATTTTTCAACATTAAGAATCTTTCCTCTTAATGGCAATATTGCTTGGAATCTTCTATCTCTTCCTTGTTTTGCAGAACCTCCCGCACTATCTCCTTCTACAAGATAAATTTCACATTCGCTTGGATCTTTACTTTGACAATCAGCAAATTTTCCGGGTAATGTAGATACTGATATTTTATTATCCTTACGAGTTAAATCTCTTGCCCTTTTTGCTGCTTCTCTGCCTCTTGCTGCAACAAGCACTTTTTGCATAATAAGTTTTGCTTGGTTTGGATTTTCCTCAAAAAATTTTGCCATTTTTTCATAGGTAAGTTTTTGTACAATACCCTTAACAAAAGAACTACCAAGCTTCCCTTTTGTTTGCCCTTCAAATTGTGGTTCCATAATTTTAGTAGCAACGACTGCGACTAATCCTTCTCTAACATCATCACCTAATACTTTTACATCTTTTTCACGAGTATTTGCATTTGCTTCAATATAATTAAGGATAGCTCTACTAAGCCCTGCACGAAAACCTGCTTCATGTGTGCCGCCATCTGGTGTTCTAATATTATTTACAAAACTTAAAACTTTTTCATCATAGCCCTCATTATAGGCAAGTGCTATTTCAATTTCGGATTCATGTTCATTTTCTGTTGCCTTAAAGCTTAATATTTGTGTGATTAAAGGTTTTTTATTAATATCTTCTATAAATTGACTTAATCCACCTTCAAAATAAAATGTAGTGTCTGTGCCATCTCTTTCATCTTTAAAGCGTATAGAGATTCCATGTGTAAGATATGCCATTTCTTTAAAGCGACGCGTTAATACATTAGAATCAAATTCTGTTATCTCCATAATTTCTGGATCTGGAAAAAATTCAATTGTTGTCCCATGTTTTTTCGTATCGCCAATAATTTCTAAATCAGTAGTAGGGATACCTTTTTCAAATTCTTGCTTATAAATTTTATTGTTTTTATAGATTGTCATAATGAGCTTACAAGAAAGTGCATTGACAACACTTACTCCTACACCATGCAAACCACCAGATACTTTATAAGTATCTTTATCAAATTTCCCACCTGCATGCAATACGGTTAAAACTACAGTAGCAGCTGGTAGATTCTCTGTTGGATGTATATCAACAGGGATACCTCTACCATCATCTTCTATAATAGCACTTCCTTTATCTGTTAAAGTAATTTTAATATTTTTACAGAATCCTGCCATTGCTTCATCAATAGAATTATCAACAACTTCATATATCATATGATGCAAACCATTTGTATTTGTATCACCAATATACATACCCGGTCTTTTTCTAACTGCTTCTAATCCCTTTAAAACTTTAATATTATCAGCTAGGTATTCTTTTTTTAAGTTATTTTCCATAAGTTTCTTTCCTTTATTTTAGAGAATTTGTGGCATTATGATTTCTTCAAAATCTTTTGTAATAACAAAAATAGGTTTATGTGGATCATCTATAAGAATCTCTATTTCATCATATTTTGTGCTTGCTATACATTCTAAAAGATGTTTATTAACAATTCCTAAAGTTATAGATTCAGTTTTATGATTTTCAATATCTTTTATTGTTATTGAAGCACTTGCTCCATTAATACCTTCAAGTGTTTCAAAAATGATTTTATCATTCTCAAAAGTAACTTTAGTGCGTTGGCATATTGCATTAATTTGATTAATAGCTTTTAAGAGTTTTTCTTTATTTATTTTTAATGGTGGAATTTGTGGCTTATTGGCAATAATACTTGTAAAATCTGGAAAATTTGCGTTAATGAGTTTTGCATAAAATTCAATATCTTGATTAATAAAGCCAATAGATTCAATTTTATTACTTTCAGGCATATGTTTTATATAAACTTCAAATTCTACATTAAAGAGCTTTAGAATCTCATGTATAGTTTTTTTAGGAATAATGCTTACAAAATCTTTTATAATCTCTGTATTTTGTTGGATATAACCTAATCTTTTAGAATCTGTAGCCACAATACTTAATATTTTATTTTTTACTTCAAATAAAATACCTTGCATAGCAATATTAAAGGTTTCACGTTCATTGCAACAATGCATAATCTTTTTTATTGATTGGAGTAAAAAATTGTTATCAATGTCAATTTGTTGCATTTCTTGATAATTTTGGCTAAATGGAAAATCATTAATCTCAAATATAGGAAGTTTAAAAACTGAAGAATTATTTTGTTTAATAAGAAGCATATCGTTTTCTTCTTCAAGGATAACATCTGAATCATTTAAAGCTTTCATTACATTGCTAATAAGCTCACCATTTATAGCACATTTAATCTTACCTTGTATTGTTTCTGGTTTCAGTGTTGTTCTCATATATATTTCATGATCTGTTGCTTTTAAAATAAGTTTATCATCTATTGTTTCTAATGATATATTTGCGGTAATATCAATTGTATTTTTTTTATTGATTGCACATTGCATGTTTGTAATTGCTTGGTCAATTGCATTTTTTGTTATACTGATGGCATTCATAAAGTCCCCTTTATAGTAATAAAGTATAGTCGTTGTAGTAGTATGCTTGAATAATGTGAATAAAGACTTTTTTAGTGAATTTATTGCGTTATAGTCGTATGTTACACATATTTTTTTATTCACTTTTTAAGACATTTTTTATTCACTTTTATGCACACAAATAAATATGAAGTATAACAAAAATATACTTTTATTAAGCTTTAATTATGCAATATTAAATATTTTGTTTAAGTTTTGAGAGTAGATTTTGCACTTCTATTTTTAGAGTATTGTCTTTTTCCATTGCTTGTGTTATTGATTTAATTTGTTTACTTACAGCACTATGGTCTTTTAGATTAAGTTCTGTTGCGATATAAGGAAAAGTTGTATTAATAGCCTCTCTTGCTATGTAGGCTACTATTTTGCGTGCTTTTGCAATTATTTTTTTACCTCTTGTTTTTGTTTTAATTTCACTTGGCTTAATATTATATTCTTTTGCAACAAGATTAATTACATCATCGAAGTTTGTTGTGCGTTCAGTAGCTTCTCTATCTTTGATAGCGTTTTTCACTACATCAAGTGTAATTGGAATATTTAATACTGCTGTAATCCCTTCAATATTTATTAGAATCCCTTCTATATCGCGTATGTTATCGTGAATTTGTGTTGCAAGAAAATTAATAATATCTGGTGTTAATGCAATATTATTAAATGCACATTTTTGTTTGATAATATTGATTTTCATATCAAGCTCTGGAGATTCTATTTTTGTCATCATACCACCATTGAAGCGGGATTTTAGTCTTTTTTCAAGTTTGTCTATGAGTTTTGGTGCTTTATCACTTGTCATAACGATTTGCCCACCATTTTGGACAATAACATTAAAAGTATTGAAAAATTCTTCTTGAAATTTGTCAGTTGCTGAAAGAAATTGAACATCATCAATAAGTAAATAGTCGCATTTGCGGAATCTTTCCCGAAAATGTTGCATAGTATTATTTTGGATTCTATGGCGGTATTCATTAAACATAGCTTCAGCAGTAACAAAAATGATATTTGCATTTGGTAATCTTTTATATACAGCATTGCAAATAGCATTTAATAAATGGGTTTTTCCTAAGCCTGTATTGCCATATATAAGAAGTGGATTCCATTTAGCTTGATTTTTAGCTACTTCTTTTGCAGTTTCAAAGGCGAATTTATTGCAATCTCCCACAATGAAGTTTTCAAAAGAAAAATGTGTGCTCATAAAAGATTGGTTGCTAGTTAAGATATATTTTTTGTGGGTTTTTTCTGTTTTTTCTTTATTCTGCTTTTCTTTTGTTGTAAATTCTATTTGGTATTCACCATGTGATTGTGTTTTAAGGATTGTAAGAATTTTTTCTGTATAGTTACGCTTTGCCCAATTTGCAATAAAAGTATTTGGAGTAATAAAAATAAGGTGATTTGGGGTTGAGGTTGTTAAATCAAGAGATATTTTGCTTATGTATTGTTGGTATTCATGTTGTGGAATTTCATGCTTTAATATTTCAAGTATATAATGGCTATCTCTATCCATATGAATCCTTTTATTCACTTTTATTTATATAGTATAATATAAAAAATGTGAATATATAAGCTATTTGCTTGGATAATGTGAAAATTCAGTGAATATAAAGTGAATATCACTTGAATATAATGTGAATAATAAATTTTCAAATCCATTTATTTCATTTGTATTGCAAAAGCATCAAGTGGTATAAATTCTTGTGCTTTTATATTGTGATTTTGTAGTAGCGTATCGTTATTATGCATGCGGTAAGCCCATTCAAATATTGCCCCAATAATAACGAGTGTATTATATGCTAATAGTGCAGGTAACATAATACGTTCATATGTATTAAAAGGTGATAGCACATAATGTGCGACATCTTGCATATCACTTTTTTGGTGGGTATAAAAAAGTTGCATAATAGTATCATAATGTTTTTGCAGTGCAGTATTTTCTTTATCAATCTTACTAGCCATAACTTTAAAGAAATGTTTTGTTTTGAAAATTTGTTCAAAATTAAGCCGTTCTATAAAAGTTTGATAAAAAAGTGAGCGTAAGCTTTCTATAGCATTTCTTATTTCATTATCTAAATGCATTGAAGTTGTATTATTAAGTAAAAAATTATTACCAATACCAATTTTTATACGCAAATAATCTTGCCCAAAGTATTCATGGATTGATTTTAATCCATTATGCCCGCCACTACTTCCTTTATAACGAAAATTTAAAGTGCCAAATCGTGTATCTAAGTCATCATAAATAATAAGTGTTTGTGCAATATTATAGAGTTTTGCTATTTTATGTAATGCTATACCACTTTTATTCATAAAAGTTGTTGGAGCAATGCATAAAATTTGATAGTCATTTGGCAAACAAGCTATTTTTTCCCTAAAAGCCTTTTGTAGTGATTCGTGTGTTTTACATGTTTTTTTTTGTTGCAAGAATTTCCATTGTGCCAAAAAATGTGGGTATTGTTCCAATATATTTACAAAATCTCTAAGGTTTATGCTTGCATAATAGCTTTGCGTTGATTTTTGTTCTAACCATTGCATAGGAGTTATGTTTTTTTGTTTTTTATATATATTTGCTTCAATATCCCCAAGTAGCGATTGTGTATTATCATATGTAATAGTATTATGTATATTATATTGTTGGTTTATCATTGTAGTAAGTGTATGGAGGCATAAAAAACCTACATTATGCCTTGTCATTGCATATTTTGTGCCAATATTTCCTAAACCAACAATGGCGATTGTTTTCATATTTTATCCTTTTGTATGTTGTTGTTTTGGTAATTATAACGCACTTATGTATATATGTTTAATGATTGATTTTATATTATTTATTCTATTAGAATCTATATTATCTCTTTTTTATATATTATTGGTATTATTTAGAGATATATTATGTATTTTTTGTATAATCTTTTGTGGGTGAAATCATAACTGAAGGAAATTCTATGCAAAATAAAGATTTAAAACCAATGCTTGCAAAACATGCACGTGAAATCATACAAATGCTTATCCAACAAAATATCCATTTTTCTGTGCAGTGTAATCGCGAAAAAGTGCATTTTGATCCTGAATTGCCAGAGGAGATTACAAAGCAGTTTCATCCTATTATAGATTTTATACTTGCAGGTTTTACATTTGAGAGTATTGAAATATGGCAAGATGATATGTCGTTTGAAGCAGGTTTTGGTAAAGATAATTTTCCAAGCCTTGTTGTTATACCATTTACAAGTATCATACAAATTGCTATCCCCACAGATAATAGTGTTATACGAGATGTTTGTGTATTTATGAATGCAATGAATATTTTAGAGCTAAATATTTTTGGGCAAGACCAAGATACAAAGCAATTAAAACAAGATTCTCATACAGAAACAACGAATATAAAAAGTGAAGAAGAGGCATTGCTTGAAAGTTCAAAACATGCAATTCTATCAAATCCAAATAATAAGTTTTAATAATAAAATTACTTTCCCTTATATAATTAATATTGGATATTCATATATTTTCTAAATAATCTAATAACTCATATTAGATTATTTTAGCTTATGTGCTTTGGTAGTAAATAAATTTTACTATAGTTATCACACATAAGTTTTAGCATATAAAAGTTTTTATTTGGCTATTAGAATATACTAACAATGATTTAATATTTTTTAGAATCTTCTATATTTAATATAATAATATAATACAATTAGATATAAGTGCAAATTATTATATTTTATCCACCGCTATATAATTTATTTCTTTTATATTCTTAAGTTATAAAATATATAGGTATAAATTTTTGTATTGTTTATATTATTCATAACTATAAAACAATATGCTTTTAAATAGCTTCATAATGGTTACATACTATAACTATTGTTTCATTTACAAAAAAAAAGTATAATGTTATAGTTTTTCGGTTAAGTGTATTTTTGGAATTGGATTTGCTTATTATATTGCAATTCTGAATTTTTACATGGATATTAGGGAGAATACTATGGAAAGTCTATCAAAAGCATTAGGGACTTCGTTTGAGACTTCAAAAGCGTATAAATTAGTATATAGTGCGCTTGATTATAGGTCTTTGCGTCAAGATCTTATTGCAAGCAATATGGCAAATGTAGATACGCCATTTTATCGTCCTAGAGATGTTCATTTTGAAGATATGCTTGCCGAAAAAGCGGGTCAGATTTTTGATAACAAGTCTCGGACTAAAACCTTGAAACTCACTCAAGCATTGCCACAGCATTTGCCCGGAGAGTTTCCAGATCCTTTAACTGGTTCTTTATTCTTTAGAGACGGACATCTTGCAAGGAATGATGGAAATAGTGTGGATTTAGATGTAGAAACAAGCGAAATGGGTAAAAACTCTGTAATGTATCAGGCACTTACATCTGCATTGAAGAAACATAAAGGGATTTTTGCTTATGCGTTAGAATCGGGTAAAAACTTATAGAAGTAATGTGATATAGATTGAAAATAAAGGATTAATTATGTTTATGAGCACTTTTGATATTAGTGGTTATGGTTTATCTGCACAACGAGTTCGTGTGAATGTTATTTCTGCGAATATTGCAAATGCAAATACAACACGCACTGATGAGGGCGGACCATATAGACGACAGGAAGTTGTTTTTCGTGCTTTTGATTTTAATAAACAATTAAATAAAAGGCTTGCAAAAGATAATAATCTTATAGAATATAAAGATCCACTTAATGAGGGTGAATATGGTAGAAAGCCTGTCCCACCTATTACAAGTGTTTATATTGATAAAATTGTAAGAGATGACAATAAACCATTAATGAAGTATGATCCAACACATCCAGATGCAAACGCACAAGGTTATGTTGCATACCCTAATGTTAATCCTGTTGTCGAAATGGCCGATTTAGTAGAAGCTACAAGAGCATACCAAGCAAATGTAGCAGCATTTCAAAGTGCAAAGAACATGGCAGGCAATGCAATTACTATGTTCCAAGCATAATTTTAGTATATTATAAGGAGAAATACAATGGCACAAGTTACACATATTGCGGCACCTGGTCTTGCTGATATTTCTCTAACAGATGTAAGCAATGAGGTTAGAGGAAAGCAAGGGGATTTTTCATCGCTTTTAAAGCAATCTCTTGATGAACTTAATGCATCTCAAGAAGTATCAGATAGGGCATTAGCAGATATGGCAAGTGGTCAGGTTAAGGATTTACACCAAGCAGCTATTACAATAGGTAAAGCTGAAACTAGTATGAAGCTTATGCTTGAAGTGCGAAATAAAGCAATTAGTGCTTACAAAGAGATTTTACGCACACAAATTTAATTTTATTTTTAAGATAAAGTGGATTGTTACTTTTAGATGCGTGGAGGCTTAAGTGGAGATTCTGGGGGTGATGAGTTAGAAGTTGTATTTAACGATATTGCTAATCGTGAGGATAAACAAGAGACTTATAAAGAGAAACAACGCCTTGAATTACAAGATTCACACGATAAAAATACAAAACTTTATCTTTTTCCTTCAAAAGATGATATAGATAAAAATTTATATGCAAGTAATGATAGATTATATGCAGGGGTAGATTCTGTCCGTATTAAAACACCACAGCATGATGTAGAAACAATATCTAATTATGTAGAACAACAAGCACAATATAATGCTAATAAACAAGAAGATATTGATTCTATTATGCTTGATAGTATTACAGAAAATCGCTTCCAAATACATAATACACCAAATGAGAATGCTTTTAAGATTCGACCTTTTTCAAAGATTGAGCGAAAAAAACGTGAGATAAGAGAGCATAAGATCGCAGCACAACAGGCTGAAATACAAGTAAAAGCACTTAAAAATAATGGAGAAATAAGTGAAGAGGTAAAAATACATAAAGCATGGAGACTTTTTCTTGTGCTTGCAGCATTTGTTGCCTGTTTTCTTATTTTTATGCTTGCAGTATATGCAAAAATTATTGCAAAACCACCAAATATGGATCCTTATAATAAGAAGTCGCGTGATTATCCTTGGTCACCAAAAGCAGATGTAGATATTGCACTAAGAGGGCAAATTTCGAGTGCAGATAATTATATACTTGCATCTAGTAAAAAATTATATAGACTTAGTGTTTATGTCCCATCTATACATGAAGAAAAACGAGAAGCCCTTATTGAGCTTTTACATCTTTATGCAGATTTTGATAAAAAAGCCATTCGTCTTGCACTTGAAAAAGGTGGTAATGCACTTATTGCTACAAATATACATGCCATTGATGCAGCAAATTTACGTATTTTAAACCAAAAACTTGCACGTTTAGGTGTATATAAAAAATGCACTTTTACTTATATTAATAAAACAAGTCTGCAAGATTCAGATATTAAAACAATATATGCACGTGCACAAATTACACACGAAAAAGGCAATCAAACTACACTTGATAGAGCGATATTGCAAACTATGCAATCTTTTCAAGATGGTTTAATAACTGAAGAGAATGCACTTGAAAAACTAAATCTATTATTTGTTGAGTATAAAAATAAAGATATAGATTTATCAAAAGAATGTTATACTCCAATTTTTACATATAATCCTGATGTTAGAAATAATGCAAGCACGCGTATTGATAGAGGGCTTGATATTGCGGTAGAACAAATAGAACGCACATACCCATTTAAAGAATTAATGCAACCATTACTTGGTTTTACAAATTATACTAAAAAAACAATTAATGAAAAAACTTATGATGATAAAATGAAATTTATAGCTCAATCTGGTGTTGAAAAATATCGTGATGGAATCTTATCTCCAAAACGCGATGGAAAAATTATAGGCACTGCAGATAAAGGCGGAAATATTGTGCTTAATCGTTATGCACAAATATATAGCAGGGAAGATGGCTTTCAAGTGCAACTTACCATACCACTTACTTTGCAATCAAAGATTCAGGATATATTAAATGAGGCACACAGACAATATAAAGCCGAACAGATTGTAGCTGGCATTATGGATCCTAATACAGGAGAGATTTTAGCACTTGCATCATCATCATCATTTAATCCTAATATAGGAGAAAGAGATAAAGATATAGCAAGTAAAATGCGTGTAGCTGCTGCTGAACGTTCTTTTGAACCCGGTAGCACTATTAAACCACTTGTTTTTGCATATCTTGCTAATAAGAAATGGATTAATTTTCAAGAGGTAATTGATTTACATGATGGTATTTATCAATTGCGGACATATACTATACGAGATACTACACCGCTTAAAAATGCAATACCAGAACAAATTCTTATTAAATCAAGTAATATTGGTATGACAAAGCTTACACGCAATCTTAATGGGAATCAAATGGAACAAATGTTTAAAACATTTGGTGTTGGTGAGAGCACAGGTATTGATATTGCCAATGAAGCTACAGGATTATTGCCAAAACCAAATATTCTTAATCGTGAAGTAGAGAAAGGGACTGCAAGCTATGGTTATGGATTGCGTATGACTTTTATTCAATTATTGCGTAGTTATGCTATTTTCAATAATGGAGGATTTCTTGTAACACCACATGTAACAAAACGTTTTATTGCACCAGATTCTAAGATTTTTTATCCAACAATAGAAGTGCCTAAACAAATTATTAGTAATGAAAATGCAGCATATATGCAAAGACTTTTGCACCGCGTTGTTAAAGAAGGCACAGGAAAACGCGGTGATGTTGCGGGGTTAATTGTAGGTGGTAAAACAGGGACAGCACGTGAGCGTAAAGATGGTGAGACAATTTATAATGGTTCTTTTTTTGGTTATGCAAGCGATAGTAAAACAACATATACTATTGGAGTAGTAACTTATGGCTCACAAGCAAATGAGGATTATTATGCAGGGCAGACTGCTGCACCTATATTTGCAAAAATTGCAGATTTACTCGCACAAGAGGGATATTTAAAACGCAAAACAATTCAATAAAGCCGTTGTTTTGCTTTAAAATTAATAATTGAGATTCTAAGTTTTCTTTCTCTTATAAAAATAATATATAAGAATATGAAAAAATATATGAAATTAAAGTATGTAAATCATATAGATAGAAATAAGGTAAAATAAATTCATTTTAAGGCTTTTATTCTCTCAATATATTTAATGCAAACAATTTACCTATATATTTACTATCTAAATATTGTAAATTCATTTCTCATTTATTAAAATATTAATAATTTTGTTAAAATAACAGAATCTTAATTGTATTTTATAAAAATGATTAAAGAATTGTGTAAAATCTACACTATAGAAATTATAATTTTTATTTTTTTTTTTGATATACATTTAAGTATATATATCCTAAAATAATTATATTAAATTGCATATAAAATACTGAAAAGTAAATTTTAGTATCAGTTAGTATGTTATGTTTTAATATATAGATATTTTTTATAGTTAAGGGGCAGTATGTTTTCATCTCTAAAAATCGGGACAAAAATTATTATTGCAATATGCATAACACTTGTTATATGTATGGCTTGTTTAAGTTCTATAATTCTTTTTAATGTTACAAAAACACTAGAAGAAGATGCACATACAATTCTTACAACAAGTGCAAGAGAAAATGCAGAATTTGTTAATAGTGCTGTATCTGGGGTGCTATCTTCATTAGAAGCGACACAAGGTGCATTAAATTCACTTTATGAGGCAACACCAAATGTTTCTCCAAAAATATTACAAAATATAGCTAAAAGGTTAATAGATAGTAGTGAGTGGGGGACATTTGCATATATATACTTACCAAATGAAATGCAAGAGATTAATGCAAATACAAATAAAAGACTTAGAAATAGTAGGGGAGAATTTCTTGTAGTTGTATTAAATGAGGGTGAAAAATCTGGCGGGGCACAAATAATACAAGCAAGCGATATTGTATCAAGTAGTAGTATAGTGCGTGAAGTATTAAAAGATTCTGCAAATGCTGGTTATAAAGTTGAACCACCATCAAAAATAAATATTAATAATAAAACATATTATGCAAATAATATAGCATTACCTATTGTGCGTGATAATGCAGTTATAGGCGTTGTTGGTGTATTATTTGATTTAGGTGATTTAAAAGCAGAGCTTGATAATCAAAAAAGGAGTGTCTTTAGCGATGAGATAAAATTTTTATTAACGCGTAATGGCACGATTGCAATACATCCTAATCAAGATTTTATGGGTAGGATATTAACAGATGTTAATCAAGACATTAGCACAAAAAGAATCGTTGAATCTCAAAATCAAGAAAAAGTAAGCATTTATGATTATAAAACATTTGATGGTAGAGATGGGTTAGTTGGTGTTGCTAATTTTAAAATTTCACCAAAAATTAATGATGTATATTGGACTATTGGTGTTGTGGCTTCAAATGATACGATATTTGCACCATTATTTAGCTTGAGTTATAATATTTTAATTGCTATTGCTATCACCTTAATCATTATAATTATTGTAATTTTATGGTTTGTTAAGATAAATGTTGTTACTAGGATAGAAAATATATCAAGATATTTATCATCATTTTTTAAATATATTAACCATGAGATTGCAACGCCACCAAGTTATATTAAACCAAGAAGTAGAGATGAGCTTGGTGCTATTATGGAAGCAATTAATAATAATATAGAAAAAACACATAAATCATTAGAGCAAGATTCTTTATTAGTCAATGAAGTTGTTGGTATAGTAAATGAAGCAAAGCAGGGTAGATTTGGGAATACTATAGCACAAACAAGCTCAAACCCCCAAATAAACAAACTTAAAGATTCTCTTAATGAAATGTCATCTACTCTCTTTATGCTTGTTGGGGATAATTTAGCAGATATGAAAAAGCTATTTGATTCTTTTGGGCGAAATGATTTTACATTAAGGATTGAAAATCCACAAGGTTTAGAAAATGGGATTAATAGTTTAGGTGATTCTATTGCAAATATGTTAAAGGTATCATCACAATATGCCTATGATTTAGAAGATAAGTCAAAAGAGTTAGAAATTGCTGTAAAACATCTTTTAGAAAGCACACAGACACAATCACAATCTTTAGAGCAAACCGCATCAGCTATTGAACA
Organism: Helicobacter sp.; assembly: GCA_029264655.1. GTDB lineage: Bacteria > Campylobacterota > Campylobacteria > Campylobacterales > Helicobacteraceae > Helicobacter_A. The sequence goes on from JARHZY010000040.1 coordinate 17,105, forward strand.
AATATCATCTTCAATGCAGAATGTATCTAGTAAAACCATTGAAGTGATAAAACAAAGTGAAGATATTAAAAATATCGTAGCAATAATACGCGATATAGCAGATCAAACAAATCTATTAGCATTAAATGCAGCAATAGAAGCAGCAAGGGCAGGGGAGCATGGACGCGGCTTTGCAGTAGTAGCAGATGAAGTAAGAAAGCTAGCAGAGCGAACTCAAAAAAGCTTAGGAGAGATAGAAGTAAATGCAAATATATTATCTCAAAGCATTAATGATGTATCAGAATCTATTAAAGAGCAAACACAAGGCGTTGAGCAAATAAATGAATCTGTCGCACAGCTTGATACCATCACACAACAAAATGTTAGCATAGCTAATAATTCTCATTTAATAAGCAATGCTCTTGAAGAAGTAGCTACAAAAATACTTGATGATGTGAAGCAAAAGAAATTCTAATATAATATTTATTTGGCGGGTAAAACCGCTTATATACGCTTAAATTATATAAATTAAGCGTTAAAACCTAATAAAAAACCCATTATTGTTAGATAGAATGAGTATATTAGCCATGAAATAAATATAATAAATGATATTAATATATTGCGTTCTATTTACTTAGATAATAAAAGTTGTTTAAGGTTGGCAATAATCTATTAATTATAAATAAAAATTTGCTTTTTAAATTTATTTAGGTTCTAGTTTAGAAATATGCATTATTTAGGCTTAGAAAAACACATAAGATTTTACTATTTTAGTTAGTAGAATCTTATTACTTAAATGAGAGATAAATGCTAAGCTACCTGCTTTAAATTTATTTATTATCTATGAAGTTATTTTAATCAAAGATTAACCTATGGAGATATAAATCTTTTGTGTTATAGGATTTTTTGTAGTTTAATCTGTATTTTATTTCATTTTTAGATTCTTATTTATACTTTATAATGGAGTGTAAATAAAACTTAACAAAATGAGATTTAAAAAATCATAAAATTATGGAAGCACTAAAATATATATTCATATTTTTCATAAAAAAGTAAAAATTTATTTTATTTTTTCGCTTTTATTAAATAATCATTTATTTATTATCACATTTAACTATATAGTAGAGCCTATTGCGATGTTATCTTATATTTACATGGGATAATGTGTTAAAAAACTCTATTGTAATATGAAACAATTACTCCATTTTCTACTATATTCTCATAAATTCCTATATTCTATGTTTAAAGGTTAATAATTGTAACATTTTTTCTTTATATATTTTTTATTACAAAGCATTTAATTTTTTTAATCATAAATTCAGTAATTTTTTAATATAATAAAATTTAATATCACAATTATATAAGGTAGTATTATAATGCTTAATTCTAGTTATCATAAATTAAAACAATCAAATAGAACGCTAAAGCAAAAGGTATCTTTGCAAACGAGATTTATGCCATTTGCTTTTAGTATTGTTTGTGTATTTGCAATATCACAGAATCTATATGCTATAGATGATGAAAAAGAAACAAGTAATAATGCGGCACAAACTACAAGCAATGATTCAGTGCAAACAAGAAACATTGATGCGGTTATAACTTCTAGCACAGGATTTGATTTACCTATAAAAGATGAGGCAAAAAATGTAATACTAATAGGTAAAGATAAATTAGAAAATAAAGGTTTTGGTAATCTTGAGCAAGCCTTACAACGCAATCCAATAGTTAATTTTGCTGATGTTGGCTTTGGTAAAGTTATAGATTTAAGAGGACAAGGTTTTACTCAAAACCAACCAAATCAAGGCGTTAAGGTTCTTGTCAATAGAGTCCCAATAACCCAGCTAGATACTTCTCATAGTGTGCCACCATTTAATAATATAGATATAGATGATATAGAATCTATTGAGATTATACCGGGCGGTGGTGCTGTAGTGTACGGCAGCGGGACACGCGGGGGGGAAATAAAGATTGTTACTAAAATGCCTAGCAAGGATTTTATGAGATCATCTCTAAAATTTACAAGTGGGGAAAGGCTAGGTTTGCAAGGTGGGAGTGCTAATCTTGCCGTTGGTAAGAAAATAAGTGATAATCTCTTTTTAAAGGGTAATGCAAGCTTTAGCTATGTGCCGGGCACTAGAAATACAGAGGGCTATGCTATAGATGATCCAAAAAAACATGTAGATGCCTTTAATAGTGATAACCAAACAAATCTTTATACTTCATTCCAAACTTTGTATCATATAAATGAAACTTCAAAGTTAGATTTTAATATAAATTACTCTCGTTTATGGATTACTTTGCCAGACAAATCTTTATCTTTTGACGAGAATAAAACACAAAGTGAATTACAGCAAGATAGATTTAGCCCAGCAGCTGTAGTAAAAAATAAAATAATAGAGACATTACAAACCTCTGCTAATTATACAGCGAAATTTAATAACATAGATTTTGATGCATTGCTATTTTATCAATTTAGTTTTGATAATACAAAACCCACTAAAGTAAGACCTAAACCAGATTATTTTTATAATCATGGTGGTGGGGCTAACCTAAAAGCAAAACACACATTAGAGAATAATACATTAATGGTTGGTTTAGATAACTTATTAGAATATTCTAATAAAAGGCTCTATATTAGTGACATACATAATAAATATCGATATACTAGTGCATATAAACTAACAAATAGTCTCTATACCCTTGATATGTATAAGTTTAATAATATGTTTGATATAAGTGGTGGGGCTAGGATAGAATATGCAAATTATTGGATAGATAGCAATATGTCTCATGATATTACTCCTCATGCTTATGATATTAACGAACATACTCAAAGACTAGGTTATGCAGCAGAGCTAACGCCAAACTTTAAATACAGCGACACAGGAAACGCATATGCTAAGGCAGAGTTAGGCTTTATAAGTCCAAGCAGCTTCCAAATGTTAAATGTAGATAACGACACAGAAAAGCAATCACTTAATAATCTACGACCAGAGCAGTATATAACTGCAGAGATAGGCTTTAAAGATGAGTTTGATTGGAGTTATATACAAGCTACTTTATTTTACACCTATACATTTGATGAAATCTATACGGAATCTGTAGGATGGCTGTTTAAGTATAGCAATATAGGCAATACAGTAAGGGCGGGGCTAGAGTTTGCAGCTTCACAAGAGCTTTTTGATACTGCATGGTTGAGATTAAATGAGGGGTTAAACCTACTTTATACAGAGATATTATCAGCAGATTCAAAGTCAAAGTTAAAAGGTTCTATGATACCTCTTGTCCCATGGCTTAAGGCAAATATAGGTATAGAAGCAGATGTGTTAAGCACAGATTCTATGCTACTTACCTTGTTTTTTAATAACATATATACTAGTCAAAGCATAGATAAATCAAAAGCTATAGTAAATCAAGATGGTTATGTGCTTAGTGATTTAGGCTTAGTATTTAGCTATAAAGATTTAGTGATTAATGCAGGTATTAAAAATCTATTTGATTCATTCTATACAACATATCAATTTTACCCTAGCTATATTCCCGGATTTGGTAGAAGCTACTATGCTGAAGTAAAATATACTTTCTAAATGCTATGTAATTATGAGATAGATTACTAATTTCTTTAGATTTTAGCGTGCTTATGGGTGTGATATTTTATCTTTGATAGAAGTTACTATGTTGTAGTAAAATACTTTCTAAAAGCTATGTAATTATGAGATAGATAGATTTATAATTCTTTTAGAGCTACTTTTAGTATGTTTTATAGGTGTGATATTACACTAAATACACATGCAACAGATTCTATACAATACCTGCATATTTTTTATAAGATACATTTTTTGATATTATGGTATAAATCTAGTTTTACCTGTGTGTTTAGAATCTATTTGT
>JARHZY010000058.1 GCA_029264655.1 Helicobacter sp.
GCCCATTTGGTGATAAATGGACTCCCCTATCACAGCAAACACTAAAAAACAAAAGGGGTAGCAAGATTCTAACAGAATCTAGCTTACTTCAAAGTAGTATAAACTCAAGAGTGAATATGCAAAGTGCAATGAAAGGCAGTGTTAGCATTGGCACAAACCTAGAATATGCTAAAATCCATCAATTTGGTGGCAAGGCAGGTAAAAATTTCATTGTTGGAACTATAGCCTATGCTACAAAAATTGTATGTGGTAAATAAAATATATAAGAATTAGTTTTATATATTTTATCTTAATTCTATAACTTTTTAATTTATTGAGATTAAGATAAGTGAATACTTAAATAATCTTAATCTTATTTTTTTAAATTACATATTTCATTTATCAATAAGATATTACGAAGTTTTCAATAATGCTATATCCTATAGAGATTTTACCTATAAGCAATAATTTATTGTTTGATATAAAATAAATAAATGAAAATATTATGGGTTTCATTGTAATATAAAGACAAATGAAATGAATTTAAATAATAATATTATTTGACAATATCTTGTTTTATATGCAATACAATAACCCTAAGTGGGAATTATAAATTCCCATAAAGAACATTGTGTTGCTTTTTATTATTAAAAAGTAGCAAAAATATTTTCATTTAACATTATAGAATCTTTTTTCTTTCTTTATCATTTTTTATAAGAAAAAGCTATGTAGAAAATGAAGTTTGCTATAATTAAGCAAAAATAAGGTTGATAGAGCATGGAAAAAATTTCAATATTAAATAGTGGTGATACACCAATAGAGCGTGTGGTTGGCGGCAATAGAAAAGAAATAGATTCTCAAAATGAAAATACTTTACGCCCAATATCATGGGAACATTATATAGGGCAGGATAAAATTAAGAAAAATTTGCAGGTTTTTATTGAGGCAAGTAAAAAACGCAATGAGTGTTTAGATCATATTCTTTTTTTTGGACCACCTGGTCTTGGTAAAACTACACTTAGCCATATAATTGCTTATGAAATGGGGGCAAGCATTAAAGTAAGTGCAGCACCTATGATAGAAAAATCAGGCGATTTAGCAGCGATTATGACAAATCTTAGTGAAGGTGATATTTTATTTATCGATGAGATTCATAGACTTAGCCCTGCTATTGAAGAGATTTTATATCCTGCTATGGAGGATTTTCGTCTTGATATTATTATTGGGCAAGGAGCTGCTGCACAAACTATCAAAATAGATTTAGCCCCATTTACACTTATTGGTGCAACAACAAGGGCTGGTATGCTTTCAAATCCCCTGCGTGATAGGTTTGGAATTAGTGCAAAACTTGAATTTTATAATGAAGATGAGCTTGCATTAATTATTACAAAGGCAAGCCAAAAACTCCATACACAAATTAGTGCAATTAGTGCCAAGGAGATTGCTAAGCGTTCGCGTGGCACACCTCGTATTGCATTGCGTTTGTTAAAAAGAGTGCGTGATTTTGCACAAGTGCAAGATAGAGATATTATTGATGAAGATATTGCAAAGCATGCATTAAATGAGCTTGGGGTTAATGAGCTTGGCTTTGATGAAATGGATTTAGGGTATTTAAAGATTCTTTCTCAAGCAAATGGCAGACCTATTGGTTTAAATACAATTGCAGCTGCAATGAGTGAAGATGAAGGCACAATAGAAGATGTTATTGAACCTTATTTGCTTGCCAATGGCTATATTGAACGCACTGCAAAAGGACGCATTGCCACACATAAAACCTATACATTATTCCCTCATTACACTCATGCTGCCCATAATCCAAGTTTATTTTAACATTAGAGATAAGGGCTTTCTTCATGCTACATGCTTTTGCCCGTAATGAGAAGAACTTAGTATAATTTCAATATGCATGTTTTTATTCTTGCAATTTTTGGGGTAAAGCATAAAAATAAATTTTATAATAATTTTGAAATATATAACAAACTCAAGTTTATCATACTAGATATAAATATGAAGTGCAAAGCATATGAATATAGAATAGACTATATTGCTAATAACTTATTTACTGTTTAATTAGTTTTTTTTGTTAGGATAGTCTGTCCCTGCTATATGGCATAATTTTGGTGATTTTGAATTTATGATAGTGCTATATATTTATAGCAATAAAAACAATAAACAATTGTGAGAAAAAATGGTTTATATACAAAAAAACATATTATAAGGCTTGCAAATAAATAATGATATATATTTTAGCTTTTATTTGCCACAAATTCAGAGAATCAATGCGATGAATATATGGATATACGCTTTTTATAGAATTACCACAATATATTAAAACACGGCATATTGCATAAATAAATATATTTATGGGTATTTATTGAAACAACTATGCTAAATATGATTTTATGAGTGTAATTTAAGGCTAAGCTTTTATAGTTTTGTTATTTTGTGGAATTTCATGGCTTTGCAGTGTATGTTGCTACAAGAATCTAATCTTTTATGATATTGTTGCAGTGTTCTTAGTTATATAATTATTAATTTAATATCTCAAAAAAGAATCTTGTAAGAAACACTGAAATAAGCGTAATATGAGTTATTTTATAGAAAGGGTTAGTATTATTAGCATTGATTCTTATGGAAAAATACTATATTTTCACATTCTTTATTTATCATATAAATATTATATATTTAGATATAAATTACAAACTTTTTTAAAAAAATGAAGTAATATGTTATTTTCTTTCTAGCATTATGCTAGATAAGATTAGCAAGTTTTCATTTTGATTTATAGAAAAATGAAATAAAGTGTAAAAAGAATACAATCTTTTAATCAAATAAGCAAAGCTTGGTAAGCGTAATTATAAAATAAATATGCCATTATTTAGAATATTTTATGATTATTAAAGAATATCTATAACAAAGCACTATTGCAATACATTTTATATGCTTTTATACACTATATGATGAAAAAGATCATAGCACTCAATTTTAAAGATATTAAACTTTATATAATCCTTAAAATTGGAGGTAAATTTTTTACCTATAGTTATATTTTGTATAAAAGTGTAAAAAGTAAATAAGCAATACAAAAATTATAATGCCATATAAATATATAGAACCTTGCTATATGCTTGTGTTTTATAAAGAAAACAATATATTTCTAATTAATATAGTGGGTATTAGAAAACTTATTTTATATATATTCTAGCATATATCAAGATTCTTAAGAAATAATTATAAATTCTTTTTTTTGCTGATAAAGCATATTATTTTATCATAACTATATGCACCTTAGCATATAGTTATGCTAGTAATTTTATTAATAAATTTTAATTCATTATAAATTATTTTTATTGATCCCAATACCAAACAGACAGAAGGCGTTCCATCAAAGAGTGCTTAAAGCATTTCCCCTGCATACTTTACTTTAGATACATCTCAAAAATCTAAATCTTGATTAAAATTTTTAGCTCCATAAATGCACACCCCATACTTTGCACATTAGATACATCCTATTTATCTAAAGGCTTATTAAAATTTTTAGAGCTTCAAACATATAACCTACATTATCTTAACCAAGAAGGAATATTTTTCATTCCTGAGCCCCAAAAAATCCCGCTCTTATCTTTTACATTAGACACGTCCCAATCATCAATATTTTGATTAAAACTTTCTGCATACTTAAACATTGATGACATATTTTCTACACTAGATACATTCCATTTGTCTAAAGGCTGATTGAAATTTTTGCAACCCTTAAACATAGAAGTCATATATTTAACATTAGAAACATCCCATTTATCTAAAGGTTGGTTAAAATTTTCGCAGTATTCAAACATACCTTCCATACTTTTTACAAAAAATACATTCCATTTGTCTAAAGGCTGATTAAAATTACTGCATCCACTAAACATAGAATCCATATATCTAACACTAGAGACATCCCAAGTTGCTAAAGGTTGGTTAAAATTACTGCATCCATTAAATATAGAACTTATATGGTAGACACTAGATACATCCCATTTATCTAATGGCTGATTAAAATTTCGGCAGCCTTTAAACATATTAGACATATCTTTTACATTAGAAACATTCCAGCTATTTATATTATGATTAAAATATAAAGCATCATCAAACATACTTGTCATATAAACAACTTTTGATGTATCCCAAGTTTCTATACCATCAAAATTT
>JARHZY010000092.1 GCA_029264655.1 Helicobacter sp.
CTATCATTGATTGTAAAGAATCTTGCTGCTTGTTCTGCAATAACAGCTCTTGCACCACCACCAAAACTAATAGAGAAAATTTCATATTGTTTGCCTTCTTTATTAGTGCCATAACGCACATATTTTATTTCTTCATCAGCATATGCATAGCCTAAAAGATTATCAGAGAAAACATTATTATTTGCCGTGTCTCCATACTGGAATACTAAATTTGCAGATGTTATTGAAAACCAATTAGGATTAATTTTGTAAGTATATTTTGCTAATGCACCTACTTGAAATACGGGATTAAACCCAATTTTTGTGCTACCATTTGGTGCTTTTGTATTAATTAATGCCCATGGAGAGATAAAAATTCCCTTTTTCTCATAATCAGCACCAAATAAAAAGACTTCACCGCCAAGCTTTATTTTTCCACCATCAAAATATGGATTAAGCATAGCAAGATTAGAGCCTATTCTACCGGGTAAATAACCATTATCAAGAAATGAATTAATATAATGAGCCCAAAGCTTATATGCTGAAGTGTTACCCTTAGGATTCCATTGCACACTTACACCCTGCAATGGACCATTTACAAATGTATTGCTACGCACTATTGTAGAACCAGTATCAATATCATATCGCCCAGCTACAACCTTTAATCCTCCTTGTTTATACACAAGATAAATATCTGCAACATCACCATTTGACTTATATTCTAAATTATTAAAAGGTAAAATACTCCATACATTCCAAATACCAGCAGCACCTATACCAACATTCCAATGCTCATTTAACCCAAAATCTGCCATTACATACGCATTAAGCCCCAATGAACCATATGTTGTTGAAAATGTATTACTATTAGCAAAAAAACCAGCACTTAAGCGTCCATGTGTTGTTAAGTCAATTTTATTTGCCATAAGCCCCTGTGTAACACCTAGTGATATTGTGCATGCTAACATACCTTTTTTTATCATATTTATCATAACTTTATTCCTTCCTTTAAATACTCAAATGTTAAAACATTTGGCATGAATGTTATTTATAAATGTCTATAAAACATAGCTCGAATTTATAATTTTACATTATTTTTGTAGTTTTATATAAACAATAGTATTTTTATTTATTTATTTATGAAAAATTTTGTAAAAACATGCCATATACTTCTAATTTTTCTTATGTCTTTGTAAAACTCACTATATTAAAAAGAGAAAATAATTTCTCTTACTCCATTATAATATTTGCTATTTAGAATATCTAAAGAGATAGTGCCTATAAATTTGAGATAGCATATCTTAAAGCCCACTTGCACTTTTAGCACTCAATTAAACGAACAAATATATAACATTTATTTGAAAATGCTTATACGAAAGAATTTTGGATATACCACCAAATAAAAACAATAATTTATGTTTGCATATCCAATATAATAAAATAATTGCCTATCTACAAAGCAAAAATTACCATATTTAAAAAATGACAGCATGAACCTAGACTAAGAGATTATATGTTAAAATTTATCTTTTTATAAAACATCTTTATTGCAAGAATTGTAAGATATAATATTATGTATATAATTCTATTTTAGAATCTTAATATCTTGAATGCTTTCATAATATAACCTCAATATATAAAAAATACTCTTTTGTAACTATAAGCAATACTTAAGATACAAAATATAGCACAAGACAAAACGATAAAATTTTAAAAAATCTTTTATAGTAATGAGTCCTTCAAAATACTACATAATTATGACATGAAGCTATCTATTCCTCTATCTAACCTACTACCACAAAACAAAAAGCAACAGATATCTTGAATATGTAACATGCAAATAACTTCAATGCGAAGTATAACATTTTACAATATTATATTATGTTGTTTTTATATACAAAAGACAAAAAGCCACTTACCAGACATTTACCTATGCTAATGTGAAAGAGCTTGGCATGCAGGGCATGTGCCCATAAAAATAGCTGATACACTATGCAAATTATAGCCACTTGTCTGCATACAATGTGTCTGCAATGCAACACAATCGATATGAATATCTTCTAACTTACCACATTTATCACACATTACATGAGCATGCTTACTTTGATTAAGTTCATATTTTTGCTTATAGCCCGGTGCTTTTATTTCTCGCAAAATACCAGAATCGCACAAAAGCGTAATATTTTTGTAAATAGTTGCAAGTGAGGTAGAAGGATAATAAACCCTAATTTTCTCATAAAGCTCCTCAATGCTAATATGCCCGTATATATCAATTTCTTTAAGAATTGCCATTCTCTGCGGCGTTACCTTAAGACGACGCGTTTTAAGTTCATTCTCAAAATACATTATAATACCCCAAACTATACTAAAATTTATAATATTCTATACCATAATTGTTAATAATGTCTTTTTAAAATCATAGTTTTATAAAACAATTATGTATATCATTATATTATTAAACAAATTAAAATACGTATATAATATTACCAATATATTGGAAATTTAATGCTAGAATGCTTAATAATTCCACAATAAATAAGGAAAAAGAATGAAGAAATGGGGTTTTCTTGTCGCATTGAGTGTATGTTTCATTGCAATAGTATGGTTAAGTATAAAAGATAAAAAAAACACCACTCACCATACACTTGTCTATATTGATTATGATATACGCAATAAAAATATGATAAAAAGCGAAACTACATATATTCCAAAATCCAATCAACACACTACTTTCAAAATATGCCAATCACGCAAGGGCATAGCACCATGTAAAGAGGTTAAAGGTGTGCAACATGGCACGCAAAAGTGGTATAATAAGGGGATTTTACAATATGAAGATTTTTATGAACATGGTAACCATACACACACGATTGCCTATTATAATAATGGATTAAAGCGTAAAGAATGTCTCTACCAAAATGATAAATTATTACAAACAAATTTGTATGGAAAAAGCAATGGTAATCCACTTACTGAAACAATATTTTATAAAAACAATGAAAAAATAAAAAAATATTATATTAATAATAAAATCCATAAAGAAGAAAAATATCGAGACAATAAACTTGTAAGCCGAAAAATATATGATAGCGATGGCTTATTACAAAGACTTGAAGAATATAATTTTATTGGCAATGATGCAAATTCACTGGATAATTTTTTTGATGAGCTTGATTCTGTAAATCCCTTTTTGTTTGAACAAGATACTCCTGATTATTTAAATAAACGATATCGTTATATACCGCAACAAAAAAATGATAATATGCAAGATAATTTTTGGATTTAAATACTAAATATTCAAAAAAGCATACTATCTTTTTGATTGCTGAGGTATTTTACAGCAGTATATTTAAGTATTTGTGTAATTTTTACTCACTTCCTCAAGCTTATAACGCATAAAAAAGTAAAAATAAGAATATAATAAGATAATAGCGACATAAGCTTATATAGAATACTAGATTGTGAATAAAAGGTTTTAATCTATATTTTCAACAATATTACACATTAGATAACAAAAAATAAGATACTATGCAAAAAAACTACAATCTTATATAGAAATCCCAATTAATACACTTTGTGCTTATAGTAAAAAATAAATACCTTTTATGGTAAAACACAAAAAAACTTTTAAATTTTTATCAATTTTTAGAGAAGTTAATATGAACAATAAGATAGAATCATAGTCATTAAGACATAAATATTACATACCCCCATAAAAACAATTGATTGTATATTTTTTATGAATATTTAAAAATACAGAATCTATCTTTTTATAGATTCTATCCATACTGCCTCTTCTCTATTTATGTTTTATGATTATATCATCATTAAATTTTATAATTTAAAACCACAAATCACAGAGTATTTCTGCTTTAGCTTCATTATGAATTGTATTTTGTGTTACTCTCATATAAGCAAATATATTGGATATTGCATGAAAATTTATATAAGAATAAAAAATGCCATTGATATAATTTGTTTTGATAATACATATAAATACCCCAAATATGTAAGATTTTATGCTACACTTAGAACTTTTATTTTAAAATAAGAAGTCTTAACATGAAAGCACAAGACCATACAATATGGCATACAACCTCAAGTAACAATATGCACCATAGTGTGCTATTACCTTATGCGGTGATGCAAAGAAATACCACCCTTGATTCTATACCAATAGAATCAAAAAACCATAATAATACCATAGTGCGTAATAAAGAAAAACCAAAAGTGAGTAAAAAAATTCTTAATATTGTTGGACGCACTAATGCTCGTTATAAACTTATAAATCAAGGTGATAAAATACTGCTTGGACTAAGTGGTGGTAAGGATTCTATGCTGCTTGCAACCATTTTTGCACATATGCAACAACATGCTCCATTCCAATTTGAATTTCTTGCTATGACGATTGATTACGGAAGGGGTGGCGAATATGAATATATTTTTGAATATTGCAAAAAACTTGGGATTCCTTATGAGCTTAATCGCACACAAATTTTCAAAATACTTGAAAATCATAAAAAAGAAGGGACAATATATTGCTCTTTTTGTTCGCGTATGAGACGAGGTGAGCTTTATAATATAGCCTTACAAAGAGGGTTTAATAAAATTGCTCTTGCACACCACCTTGACGATGCTGCTGAAAGCTTTATGATGAATCTTACCTATAATGGTTCATTGCGTTCCATGCCTCCATTTTATAAAGCACAAAATGGGCTTGGTGTTATTCGCCCATTAATATTTGTGCGTGAGCGTCAAATTATAGATTTTATTACAAGCAATCAAATTTATATTGCACCAGACTGCAATTGCCCTATTAATTGGTTACCAGAGGATAAACGACCAAAAGCAAGAGCTGCAAATAAACAATTATTGCAAGAGTTGGAATCTAAAAATCCAAATTTATTTAAATCATTAAAAAATGCGTTTAGCAATATCCATACGCAGAGTTTTTGCGATGAACGCTTTATTGATAAACCATAAAATATATAAAAAGATAAGAAAAGCTATACATTTTATTTGAGAAAAAATTTTTAAAGTAGCATACACCAATTTACCATATTCATTAAAAATTATTGCTCGCATTTTTAAGCTTGCAAACGCCTTAATATCTCTTTTTATATCTATCTGCCTTTATATTAGTTAGTATAATATCTATGGCTACTTATGGCAAAAGTAAATCATTTTTTTCAGGTTCATTCCAATATGGATCGCTTTTATAACCACAACCAAGCACACAAAAAACTACATTACAAAAAAAGAGTATTGAAAAAAAGTATGTTATAATACGCACATGAAAACCTTTAAAGATATATTGATTGCACAAAATACAGAAATAAAAACAAGTAAATATATTGCTGATACTACATTGCAATTTTTACGCCATTCACATAATTTACATTTGCTAAAACATTTTATTATACCACAAATACGCCAATATATTATTGCTATTACTCCTTCAAAACAAAACAAACAAGAGTTGCTTTTTACTTTTAATAATTATCCTGCATGTGTAGAATTTAATAAATTTCATGCAAAAACACTATTACATACTATCCAACACAATAATATGCTACGACAAAAAATACCCTTAGAATCTTACACAAAAATACGTGGCTATGTGCCAAAAAACAACCTTGAAACCCATAAAGTCCAAAGTATTAATATTGAAGAGCTCCACGAATATGCACAAGGGGATTTTATTAACCATGCAACAGATCCTCGCATCCATACAATTTTTGAAGATATTCGCCAAATTATTCGCTTGCGTCATAGACATATACAAGAATTACACATGCAAAATATGCAAAATAGACCAACACCATATAATATTGCACAAAAACCATACAGAAAACAATAACTTTGCTTTGCCATTTAGTATTATAAATTAAAACATATTATGGCATATGGTTATGATGCATACTATGTGCATTATCTTGATTTGTTTGGTTACGATGTTCATGAAGTGTATGTGGGTTGGAATCTATATGTGGCATACCTGCATGATTATCTTTGTTTTGCATATGCGACATATCATGTTGGTGTTGCACAGCATTTTCAGGCTCTAGCAGCAGTTGCACGCCTTTATAAATATTTATAAAAGCAAAATAGCTCATAATAATGAATGCAATATATAAAAAGAAACGACGCAATGTGGAGTGCAAAAATTGTTGGCTAAAAAGACCAACAAGAAAAAGTGGTAAAAAAGTTCCAAGCGAAAATACAAGCATACTAATTATTGTATACCATATATTTAGAGAATCAGCAGCTTTAATAGCAAACATATATACTAAATGGCAAGGTAGTAAGCCATTTAAGATTCCAACAATAAAGAAGCCAAAAATGCTTCGGGCATGCAATGCATTGTAAAAAGCTTTTTTATACCATGCATAGTTACCACTTGGTGTTACATTGCCTAGTATTTTAGGATAAAATGTAATAATAAAAGCAGTGATAAAAAGTAAAATACCAAGCACAATAAAAATAATTGCTTGTGCAGTTTGGCTAAATCCAAAACTTTTACCAATAATAACAAAACATAAGCCAATTATTACATAACTACACATCCGCCCACAAAAATAAAGTATATTTGCAAAAACTTGTAAGCTTTTAGAGTGGTTGAATTGCCGCATATTTAACCCCACAACAATACCACCGCACATACCAATACAATGCGAAAAAGAAGCAAAAAATGCTGCACTAAGTAATAAAAGATATGATTCAAAACCCATATATTTCCTTTTTTATAACACAATCATAAGATAAAGAGAGCATTATAAGTTAATATTGAGAATTAATGCAAATAGATTTTACATTAAAGCAATATTTAACTGATTATCTTTGTTGATTGAATAATTATATATAAGATTTCTATATGCTTGCATTACAATAATTCCATAAGTTACATGAAATTATGAATATGCAAACTACCATTACAAAAAATGTAATACTTCTTGATTGGAGTGCATTTTCTTCATTCAATTATCTTATATGGACTTTATATCTTATCTTATTAACCCGAATAAACATACAATAATGTGATATAATATTACTATAGTATTATATTATATATTTTATTAATACCCTATGGAGTATATTATGCACTTAATAACACAAAAACATATTGGTTTTATTACAATCAAACCATTACTCTCTATATCTTGTTGTTTTGCCTTATATACGCATTTAGCTTATACGCAAGAAATTACAAATCACCATGAAGTTATACAAAAAAAGACACATACACATACAACCAATACCTACGCAATAGAAGAAGCAGTAATTACAGGAAATGCCTTTGCTAGTGATGTAGAAAAGATTCCGGGCAATGTAAGTATTGCAAATTCAAAGCATATTAAAAATATGCCAAACAACAAGATTACCGATATACTGAAAAAAATTGGTGGCATACGCGTAGATAATGATGTCAGCTTTAATCCTCGTCCAAAAATTAAAATTCGCGGTATTAATTATGGCACACTGCTTATGCTTGATGGTGTCATCTTAAGTGATTTGGAGGGAGAAGCAAGGATTTTAAATCAAATTTCACTTTATGATGTAGAACGAGTAGAAGTTGCACGTGGAGCTTTTTCTAGCCTTTATGGTGCAGGTGCTATTGGGGGTGTAGTCAATTTTATTACTTCAATGCCTACTTCATTCCAATCACAAGCACTTGTTGGTTATGGTAGTGAATTTATAGATAATACTGCAGATAAGAATCTTATACGCATTTATGCAAGTGTAGGTGATGCATTTTTAGATAAAAAATTCCGCATAAAGCTTAGTGCGGGTCATACGCGTAGTGATGGATATTCTAGTTTTCCTAGCATTTTACCAAACAATGTAAATACTGATGCTATAGATGGTATTATCATTGACAAAGCGGGTAATAAAATTATTGGCACAGGTGGCAACAGAGATTATAATATTTATGATATACGATTAAAAGCAGAATATGATATTCATGATTCAGGAATCTTATCAGGTATGATTAGCTTCTCAAATCATAATTACACTTTTAAGCATTATAAAAGCTATATCACCAATAAAAATACAGGGCAATATACAGATTTAGTGAATGGTAAGGATTATTTTGTCGGATCTGGACTTGGCGGTATGGGAACTTATTCACATTTGCTCGGGAGTCTTTCATATAACCATAATTTTGAACAATCCCATCTCAAAGTATCATATGCCACACTTAATCTTTTTAGCAAATGGCAAGATGCAGAACAAGGCGTTGGTGATCGAAATGGTGGGGCTGGCACAACGCAAGATATAGATTCTACAAGCAATTACTTTGATATATTATACCATATGGATATAGATGAAATACATAGTATAAGCACTGCCTTGCAGTTTCGTTATTATAATTTTATACAACTTAATCGCAATATGACGCATTGGAAAGATTATGATACTCGCACAAATACTTATCGCGGTTATGGCGGGCAAGCTTTTGTGGCTTCTGCTTATACAAGTCTTGCTTCAGAATGGCTGCCTACTCTTTCTACTACACTTGGGATAAGATATGACTATTGGTTAAATTACGATGGTTATTTATTTGATAATAAAAATCCTGAAACAAACCGCCATAACCAAACAGCCTATGCCTCGATATTTAGCCCAAAGGCAAGCATTAATTATACGCCTGATTCCATAATTTTGCAAGGTCTTGTATTAAAAAGTTCTATTGGCTCTGGTTTTAGAATGCCAACTATGCGAGATATGTATCAATTTACACATGCTACCACATATTGGGCAATAAACCCAAACTTACAACAAGAGAATGCTTTGAGTTTTGATATAGGTGGAGAATATAATTATAATGGTTATGCTGTTAGCTTATATTACTATGATACAGAATTATGGAATATGATTTATCGTGGTGGATCAGGCAAAGAAGATGATCCATATAAACATATTAATGCAGGAAGAGGACGAATTCATGGGATAGAATTTGCCATGAATTTGCCCATATGGGGTGATTTAAGTTTGGAAGGTAATTATACGCTTACACTTGCTACAATTTTAAAAAATGATGCAAAACCTGCAACAATTGGCAAACAACTTGCTGCTACACCTAAACACATGGCAAATTTTGCATTAAACTATTTTCCACAATATGGTTTCTATGGATCAATATGGATGTATTATGCTCCTGCTTTTTATGCAAACGATTTAAATACACCAGCACTTAGTGGCACATATGGTAATTATGAAAGTCAATTTACCCTTAATGCAAAACTTGGTTACCGCTTTACAAATGGTATTGATCTATCTGCTAATTTCAACAATATAACAAATAACCGCTATTATGATTTTTATCAAGTTGCTGGAGCAAGTTATTATTTACAATTGCATTATAAATACCGATAAAGTTTTATGCTTTATGCTGCTTTTTATTTAAATAGCTTTGCAAAATATTTCGATTTGTTAGGGATAAGAACTTATCTTATTTCTTGTTCTATTTATCAATATTTTAATGCTATTTTTGCATGAAATAATACATTTTGTTTATCTATTTAAACTTATAATTATTTTTCACTCTTGTTTATTTATATTGTTTATATATACGTTTTCCTTCTTCATATGCTTTCCGTGCAGGATTTGCTTTATAGATAATATGGGTTCTTGAAAGTATTTCATGTAATGTTTTTTTATCTTTACGCATAAATGAAAATATCCATAAAAAAAAGCAAAGTTCAATAAGCCATATTATAATAAAAACAAAAACCTGCCATGCATTTGGAGGTATTTTATCTACATTATCTGTATCTTTACAAAGCATGATTTCAGCATATCGGAAACCCGGAGTTTGTCCTTTAAAAACAAAAAATAAAAACAATAAAAAACAATAAAAAATTTCACAGAAAAAAATAGCAAGTTGGTTATGTAAAAAATCTTCTTTACCTTGCAAAAATATATAAGTAGTTATATAGAGTATAGGCATATTAAGCAAAAACATATCTGTAATAAAAGCCTTTAAACGTGCTAAGAGAAAATTATATTTTTGGGCTATGCCTTGCATATTTGATGCTATTTCAATATGAGTATTTTTACTACCATCAAGAAATTTATTTTTTTGCCTTTTTTTCTGTTTCTTCATATCATTACTTTCATAATTACACCAATGTGCTATTAGGAGTATCTTGTGGTGTAGTATTGTCTTGCATTGGAGTATCATTACGCATAGCTTGTGCTACTTTTAATGCTTTTATAAAATCACCTTTTGCATTGAGTTTGCGTATATTATCAGCAAAACTCGCATAAGTGGTATCACCAAGCGAAATTGCAAACCATGTCGGATTCCATGCATAATGTTTTAAAAATATCTTATAATGTTTTGGTGAGCCAAATATAAAAATACTTTCATTTGCAAATGTATGTGGCATAATATTTGGATTTTCATAACTTTCATAAACATTAAGTGCCACAAATGTGCAACATTCTTGCAATACCCCTGCAATATCCCCAGCTTTATCTTTACCGCATGCATAAAGAATATGCTTTTGTTGTACATATTCTTTAATAAGATTTGCAAGTGTTATGCTATTGCAGGAGGTAGGAGGGCAAAATAAAACTAAACCGCCTGCATGTAGCCAAGCATCTTTTGTGCGTTCGCCAATAACAATAGCTTGTTTTTGTAAAAAATAGTTTGCATATTTATGTTGCGTAATTGCTTTTATAGCATTCTTTGAAGTCAGTAAAATATAGTCAAAAGATTCTATATCTTCTTGTGTAATACTGAAAGGTAGAATCCCAATATTTAAAAGCTGCAAAATAGAAACATTATCTAAAAGTGCTGAATCTACATTTGGCATTTTTGTATCAGATTTGAGAATATATATCATTGGCATTCCATATCGTAATTTTTAGTAATATCGGAAACATTTTACAATTTTACAATAACATTAATATGAAAATTTAGATTCTAGATAAAATATTTATTTTTACTCTTTTTTTTGTTAGCAACTTTTGTTTTAATAACTTTGAATTATTATATTGATACAAGACTAAATTATTAAATTATATAAAATTTCTGTATAAATATTTATTTCCAAACTATAAATGATAGAAATTACCACTATTGATCATTTTAATTCAATAAAATAATTATAAAGCAATCATAAACACTCTACCTGTATGCTAGATTTCTTTAATAAATAGCTTGGAATATATACTTATTGTATTTTTATATATTTTTTCATGGTTTTACTTTCACATGTATTTATAGCTTGATAAAGATTTTTTAGAAATAGCATTAATATGGGTTTGTATAAAACCACCAAGAACACACTACATTTTTATTATACATAAAGTTATATCCCCCCCCCCCCCACTTTTTGTTTCCATTGATTATATTTATATATGTGGGATAATTTCTGTATGGATAGTATTATCAATAATATCAAAAACAACCCTACTCTGTTCTCCCAACTCTTCATTGAGAATTAAATCTGCAAGTTTATCTTCAATGGTTCTTTGCACAGCACGTTTTAATGGTCTTGCACCAAAAATAGGATCAAACCCAATTTCTGCCAAATAATCTTGCATAGCATCTGTTAAAATAAGTGTAATATTTCTATCTTTAAGTTTTTCAGCTACACCTTGCGTTAAAATACCAATAATATTACGAATATCTTTTTTCTCCAACACATTAAAGATAATTTTATCATCAAGCCTATTAAGAAATTCTGGTCGGAAGAATTTTTTTAATTCTTGCTCTATTTTTTCTTGTTGTGTTGCTCTTTGAGCTTGTATAAGATTAGTTAGAATCTCTTCCTCGCTGATTAATTTTGCCTGTAATGTTTGCTGCTCTGTCAATCCTGATTGGCTTGTTATATCTAATGTTTTTAATGTTTTTTGTAATGCTGCAATATCATTACGTTTCATTATTACTTCTTTGGAATCTTCAGCAATAAATTCACTGCCAATATTGCTTGTTAAAATTACAATTGTATTTTTAAAATCCACAACAACACCTTTATTATCTGTTAGTCGCCCATCATCTAATACCTGTAATAGCACATTAAAGACTTTTGGATGTGCTTTTTCCACCTCATCAAACAACACAACACTATAGGGCTTTTTCTTAATGGCTTCAGTAAGTATGCCGCCTTCTTCATAGCCAACATAACCCGGTGCTGCCCCTGTAAGCTTTGTAGCGTCAATCTCTTGCATATATTCACTCATATCAAGACGCACAAGCTCTCTTTCACTATCAAAAAGAAACTTTGCCAATGCTTTGGCACTTTGCGTTTTACCAACACCACTTGAACCTAAGAATAAGAAACTTGCTATTGGACGATTTATATCATTTAATCCTGCTTTATTTCTTTTAATAGCACGTGCAATACTTTCAATCGCCATATCTTGCCCAATCACACTTGCTTTTAGATTTTCTTCAATATGCAAGATTCTATGCTTTTCACTCTCAAGCATTTTGCCTACTGGAATCTGTGTCCAACGAGATACTATTTCAGCAATACTCTCTTTTGTTACAGCATGTTGCAGCAATGAACCTTTTTGCTGCAAATCTTGCCATTTTTCTTCAAGTGCTTTGAGTTGGTCTAATGCCTTTGGTATTTTTCCATGTTCGATTTCTCCTGCTTTAGCATAATCACCATTTCTACGTGCTATTTCATTTTCTCTACGCAAAGATTCTATATCATTTTTGATTGTAGCAATATCACTAAAAATTGTTTTTTCATTTTCAAATGCACTTTCTAAGCTACTTAATTTTTCCTTGCAATCCATTAATTCTTTTTCTATATCTTGCAAACGCACAGCATGTTCCTCATTCTTATCAAGATTTAGAGCAACTTTTTCAACTTCTAATGCCTCTATATCGCGTTTTGCTTTTGCAATGGCTTTTGGTTCAGATTCTATTTGCATTTTTAGCTCTGCTGCTGCCTCATCTATTAAATCAATAGCTTTATCGGGTAAATAGCGATTTGTAATATAGCGACTTGAGAGCTTAACACTCTCAACTAATGCTCCATCTGTGATGCTTACATTATGGTGTGATTCTAAGCTTTCTTTAATACCACGCATAATTTGCAATGCCTCATTTTGGCTTGGTTCATTAATATTGATAGGTTGGAATCTACGTGCAAGTGCTGCATCTTTTTCAAAATATTTTCTATACTCTTTTAATGTTGTAGCACCTATTGTGCGTAATTCTCCGCGTGCAAGTGCGGGTTTTAAAATATTGGCAGCATCCATACCTCCCTCACTTGCACCAGCTCCAACAATAGTATGAATCTCATCAATAAATAAAATAATATCATTATTATTTTTTACTTCATCAACAACCGCCTTTAATCGCTCTTCAAAATCGCCTCGATATTTTGCACCAGCCATTAATGCCGTCATATCAAGTGCTATTACCTGTTTATTTTGTAATGATAATGGAACTTCTTTTTTTGCAATTTTGATAGCCAACCCTTCCACAACCGCAGTTTTCCCTACTCCGGGTTCTCCCAATAAAATTGGATTATTTTTTGTTTTGCGTATAAGAATTTGCATCATACGTTCAATCTCTTCATTTCTACCAATTACTGGATTTAATTTATTTTGTGTGGCAAGTTTGCTTAAATTAATTCCATATTTTTCAAGTGTTTCAAGTATATCATCACTACTTTGAGAATCTATTTTTACCCCTTTACGCATATTTTTTAATGTATTAATAAGCTCAAGCTTATCAATGTTTTTTAATAAATCTTTAAAGCAAAAATCGATATTTGCACGCACAAAGCTATCAATACCAATAAAGCTATCTCCCTCTGTGGTTGCAAGTGCAAGTGCTTTTTGCAAAGCTTCAAGCAATGTATCTGCAAGTGTCATATTCTGTGCATTGGCATTACTTACTTTAGGTAGCTTATCAATTTCAAGCGTGAGATTTTGTATCAGCTTATTAATATCCTCATTATTTTTTTGTAATGCTTGGTATAAAAGCAGATTAGAATCTGCAACCATTGCAAGCAATGTGTGAATAGGTTGTGTTTGGTTGTTTTGATGCTGGATAGCAAATTGTGCTGCATTATTTAAAACCTCTCTCATTTGGTTTGTCAATTTATCAAAAATATTCATGAAAACTCCTTTTGGATAAAAATATGGTGTGATTATAGCATAGAATTAGCAATATTTATAAATAAGTGCTAATTTTTTAATAAATTTATAATATTAATATAATATAAGTTTAGTCAATAAATATAAAATTATATAATGATATATAGCTAAACTTTTATAATAAGAGTGTATTTTGAATTAAAGGACAATCGTATATGGATAGATAAACTTAGCAAAACTCAACAAAGTTTCAGCTTAAATATTATATGATTGTAAATGTCAAATGAGTTTTAAGGACAAAGGAACATTATGACTTTAGAGGAATATAAACAACATATAGAACAGAATCCAGACTATTCACCGGGGTGGGAAGCCATAGAACACGCTTTTCAAGCTCTTTATGGTGATAAAAAGCCACGCCATTATGCCACTCATCTCGCTTCAAGGGCAAATCTTGGTGGCGATCAATATCTTGACGGATATAGCATTTACCAATCAATACATGATTACCAACATATTGTTACTTATGGTATGAGTGAATTATATGCAAATGAGGAGTCTTTTGGCGGTGAGTGGAGTGGATGGGGATATGAAATGACTTTTAAACTTGTAGCGGACAAACCAGAGGAATGTCTGTGGGTGCTTAATACACTTGCAAATCTTGCTTTTTTCACAAATACACAACAAAATTATTTGGAAAATTTACAATTTATTGCAGGTGATGGCAAGCCACTTAGCCGTGATGATAATTCATTAATTACTGCAATGATTATTACTCATGATACAGAAATTGAAAGTCTTTTAACTCCACATGGTAAAGTTGATTTTCTCCAACTTGTAGGCATAACGCAAAAGGAACTTGAATGGATTATGCAATATGAGCATATAGAAGATAATAAGAAAAAAATACAAGAACTTATTTACAAAATGCAAGATGATAATCCCTATCTTGCAACCGATATGAAACGGCAAATAAGTTATATATAATAATAACCTGTTTAACAGAAGCTTTTAAATTTATAAAAAAATAATTTATTAAAATGCAAAGTGTTATTATGCGGAGAGGAGGCAAAATTATATTTTTACATAAAATACAAGAATATTGGTCAATAAAATATAATTATAAATATGTAACACTTTTAAACAAAATTAAAAGGTATAGCTATATGCTATATAGGGATTATAATCCGCCACAAAGCCATCTGATTCTACCCGAAGTGATTGGGTGGGTAGAAACTTTACTCCAACTTCTATTCTATGATGGTATGCAAATACAGCACTTAAGCCTCCCTGCACCATTACATTGCCACTTGCTTTAAAGTTACTTGTTTTTTGTGTTTCAGGAATAGTAATTGGTGTCTTTAAATCAAAATACATAAATGCTCCAGCACCAATACCAGCAAAAAATCCCAATGTATTCTTATAATGTTTATCAATAAAGAAATCAATCAAAATATCAAGTCCAAGGCTTGCCATAAGAAAAGCACCATTATAAGCATTTGCTTCAGTGCGTAATGGTGAGAGATTATCACTTGTAAAATCAATCCCAAAATAACCACGCATACCTATATATTTATCTAAATAGCTAATAACACCCGTCCGCACACCCATGCCCATACCATATACATACGAAGGTGCATTATGGAGTATGCGTTGGATTGGAATCATATTAACAGCAACCATTATATATACACCATTGCGTTCTTTGTTAGCTTGTCTTAATAATGAAAGTTGTTTGGCAGTTACTTGTGGAGTGCTAATATTACGCGAAACTGCAATATTTGTTTGTTGCTGGGCTGTGCTTAATGGTTGCAAATAGCCTGCAGTATTATCTTGTGGAAATGCAGTAAAGTCATTAGCATAACACACTACACTTATACACAATAGGCAAATGAATTGCATAAAATAGCAACGCCTTATTGTAGCAGATAATATTATATCATAATGCATATATATATCTTTATAGAAGACTTTCTTCATAACTAATAATCCCATTTTGAAATAATTTTGTTGCCTGTTGTTTTAATGTCGGTATACCACAATACAATGCTGTTGTTTTATTGGTATAATCAAATAACGAATATGTAGAATCCTGTTGTTTATGTGTATAAAAATCAAAAACTTCTTGCAGTAAAATCCGCTTTCCATAACCTCGTCCATAGCATTCATGGCAACCATTTGCATGGAAGCTACCTGCTATTTCTTTTTTACATATAGGACAAAGTGTTTGTATAAGTCTTTGTGCGACAATGAGTTGCAATGTTGCTTGTAAAATATACTCTTTTGCACCAAGCTCGCGTAATCTCGCAAGACTTGAATGGCAATCGCTTGAATGTATGCTAGCTAATACTAAATGCCCTGTAAGTGCGGCACGCATAGCAATCTCCAAGGTATCATAATCACGTATTTCACCTATCATGATAATATCTGGATCTTGACGCAATATATATTTAAGTGCTTTAGCAAAACCAAAAGAAAGCTCTTCATGCACTTGGCATTGTGTAATACCCTGTATCTCTTGCTCAATTGGATCTTCTATAGTAATAATTTTTTTTGTGCCATTATGTAAAAATCTTAAACAATTATAAAGTAATGTGCTTTTACCACTGCCTGTTGGACCACTAATAAGAATGAGTCCGCTTTTTGCAAGCAAGGTTCGCTTTAGAATCTCTAAAAGTTTTGGCAATAACCCCAAAGTATCAAGACTTGCAAATCGCTTATTTGCATGTGGGATACGCAAAACAATGCTTTCACCATGAGGTGTTGGCAAAAATGAAATACGAATATCGCAGGTTTGTTTTTCATTTTTATATCGAATATTATGGAGTTTTAAATGCCCATCTTGGGGTAACCTCATTTCATTAATATCAAGTTGGCATAAAAGTTTTAATTTTTGTGATATTTTAGCAAAAAGCGGTGCATAAATTTCCAAAAAATCCACTAAAATACCATCAAGACGCAAAGAGCAATTTGCTTTAGAATCTTGGAGTAATAAATGAATATCGCTTGCATGCATAGCAAGTGCAAACTCCACAAGCAAAGCAATAAGATTTGTATGTAATTCTTGAGCTTTGCAATGTTGTTGCAATTGCAATGCAAGTGTAAGTTCATGTAAAAACTCTTGTTTGCAGATATAAAACCGCAATGTTTCTTGATAATGCAAACGTATTTGCTTTATAAGTGTTTCTCGATAATTTATGCTAAATGGTTCATAAAGCACTACACAAAGTGTTGGTGCCTGCATACTTGTATCATGAAAAATAACATTTGGGAGATATGCTTGTGGTGTTTGTAAAATAGTGTGGATAATATGATAACTATTTGCTAAAATATGCAAATGCAATGGCTCTAAATCTTTTTGCATAAGATATGATTCAAAATATGGATGCGATTCTATAAATTTTGAAAAAATTAATGCCTTTTGTGTGATAAGCAATGTGTAAAGAGAATCTAAAAATATTTGTTTTTGTGTCGTGTGTAATGCATCATAATATTCTTGTGAGGGAATATAGGGATTAGTTTGCAGTGTTGCTATCACAGAGATATTCCTGAAATAAATATTTATGCTCTTGTGGCAAAGCTTCAAATATGCTATAGGCTAACTCTTGTATCTCTTGCAAAGCCCTTTTACTTGTCCTTAATTCTAAGAAATTTTGCAAACTTCTTGCATTGATAGTCCATACAAGGCTAGTCTTATAGCATTCTGGTAATGCGTATTTAGCAACATCATTAGCAATACCATTTTTTAGTGCTAATCTTAATCTCTCTAAAGATTCCATGTTATTATCATTTATTGTTTTATCATAAATCAAAAGAATGTATTTACTAGCACGCAACATATTCTCATCATTTATAGGTAAAAAGCTAGATTCTTTATTGAGTTCTTTTAGTGTATATCTTGTGCTTTTTACACTAAGACTTGCCATTCTATGTCTTGCTAATTCTTGCAAACATGCACGACTTATGCCTACTATTTCAAAACTATAAACTAAGTGTTCTAAAGTAGATTTATGCTTATTAACATTCCCTATTCTATGTATTAAGTCTTTGTCAATATCACCGCCATTATCACTCTTTTTATGGCTATCCCAACATGTGCGTATTGCATGGCTACATACGCTTAAGGGCGTATTATTTAATAATCTAACATTCATTACATTCCTTTAGACAAAAAAATCTTTTACTCGATTTAACCAACCTTTCAAAAACTTCTCATTTTGACCTTTCTTTGCTATCGCATGAAAAAAAGCTTCTCGTCTCTGGCAAAGCTTATTGCATAACTCTTTGCCATCTGCATTATTAATTGCTTCTAGGGTTTTATTACCCAAAACACCATCAACGCTAACATTTAGCACTTCTTGAATACTCTTAACCGCTCTACTCACACCGCTATTTACTGCAAAATCATATAAGGCATTTGCCACATCTTGACTTTCTATCTGTTCTCCCTTAATCTTATCAAAAAAGCATGTTTTATAAAAATCGTGCATAGTTCTTTTAAATTCACCATTACCTAAGCATAATTTTTCTAAATTTTTATAATCTTTTCTACCAAAATCTTTAAAAGTGCTTTTATAATCATCTAAGATCTTCCATAGGCTTAAACTAGGATGCATGTTTCTTGCTATACCAAAAATAGTTTCACCGCCTTTATCACCTGCGACATTGCAATATCCTCCCTCCCATTTCAACGTTTTTGCTTCTGCAATTTTTAAATCTGCCATAATTTATCCTTTAATAAAAATTTAAAGAATTTTTGCATTTTTTATAAATGAATAATAGGGGGTTATTGCTGTGATTCACTTTTAGTGCTTAGCATTAGTTGTTTTTCATAAAGGGGCTTTAATATTTTATATTGGCGTCTAAGCTCACTATCGGTAATATCATTTACTCCTTTTTTTGGGCTGTTGATATAACTAGGCATAACATTTGGAATACCATCCCTTACAATCTTAATATATCTCTCTAAATCTATATCATCATGTTTTTTTAGCGGCA
>JARHZY010000046.1 GCA_029264655.1 Helicobacter sp.
GAACTTTGCTGGATTCCCTAAAATAAGTGATTGTGGCGGGAATTGCTTACCTTTTGTAACAACTGCACCAGCACCTACAATAGAATCTCGTCCAATCCTTGCACCATCCATAATAATACTACCCATACCAATCAAACAATTATCTTCAATATGGCATGCATGGATAACACAACTATGCCCAATTGTAACATTATCACCAATGATTGCAGGATAACCGCTCTCCATAACACCTTCATCGCGATGCCATACATGTATCATAGTTAAATCTTGAATGTTTGTATTCTTTCCTATTTTAATATAATTAACATCACCACGCAATACACAATTAAACCATATTGATGCATTATCACCTATACTTACCTCACCAATCACTTTTGCTCCATCACAAAGTAATACATTATGACCAACAATAGGTGTGTGTCCTTGAAATGTTATAAGCATAGCAGCTCCTTATCTTAAGTTTTTAATAAGCTAGATTATAGCATGTTTTTTAATAAATATTTTTGAAATACTACTTTCTGTATTTATTTGTTATTTATCACTTACCCATAAAGCAATATAAGTATTATTTAGATTCCACATAAACATACTCAAACATAGTAAAATCAATAGCCACTATTTTTTGTCGTAGTTACTCTATCATTGCTATCTATTTTATCCTGCTTATTTGTAACTTTTGCTTGAGTTATAGATTAAAATTATAACAAAACATATTTACAGGCTTAAAATGATAAAAAAGGAGTTACCTTACCTAAAGTCTTGGCACTGCATATATACACTGATATGCTTTTATATTATTGCGTAGTATAATATTGTATTGTCTTTTTTAAATAGCATTTTGGTAACCTAATCATAATGGATTACATACAATAAAATTAACTATTCTTATATGTAATTGTGTTAGAATCTTTTGAATTAGTAAAAATATAAGGAATTATATGCATATAATATGGAAATTTTGTATTGGTTTTTTTATTTTTTGTTCTATGCTACACACACAAGAATATCTTATTGATAATACACATTCAAGCGTAAGTTTTAGTATTAAACATTTAAGTGTAGCTCCAACAATTGGTCATTTTCAAGATTTTGATGGCATACTTGATATTGAACACAATCAAATTAAGAATCTAAAAGGTAATGTTGTAATTGCAAGTATTAATACCTATAATGCTGCAAGAGATGAGGAATTGTTAGCAAAAGATTTTTTTCATAGTAAAGAAGCAACTTTGCAATCATTATCTTTTCAAAATAATCTTTTGCGGACTATACTTACAATAAACAATATAAGCAAAGAAGTAACCTTTAAAGTAAAAATTACAGGACCAATACGCAATCCAAGTCTTATATTAAAAGAAAAAAATCAAGAGAAAAATCCCCTTGTTACACAACCAACAAATATACCCTTAAGCAATCCAAAGCTTAATCTAAAAACAAATGATATAGATTGTGGATGCTATGTGAGTTATGGTGATAATGTGATTGGTGTTGAACTTATTGGTAGTATTAATCGCTTTGACTTTAATATTGCACCACAAACCCCAAAAGAACTATTAGGGCAAGATGTAGATATAAGGATTATTCTTGAGGCATCAAATTAATAATATAGTATTCTAATCAAAGCATAATAGCTTATAAGATACACTTATTCAAAAAAGAAGATAAATAACAAAAAGAAGATAAATAACAATTAAATATTAATACCAAAATTCTATAGCATTATGCCTATTTTTTCATTAAACAACATATATTGCATTTGTTTGCCAAACTACTAGAATAAATACATGTAAATAAACCTAAAATTTTGTGTTCTATATAAATAATATATGCAGTTATCGATTTTGTGTAAGTATAAATAAGTCATAGCTATAGCTTTTCTCTCTAAAACAAGTAGTAAAGTTACCCATAAAGAGTCTATGTAATATAAAATTTTCTATGATTTTTTATAAAAAGAAAAAGGATAAAATATCTGCTATAAAATGGATTGTATTGAGAATGCAACTATAAACAATATATCTATAGAATCTATAAACCAATAACACTTAAAGTAAAGTGAGCCTTTTAGAATCTAAAGTAAAAACATAATAGATTCTATAAAAGCAAAAAAATAGAATCTAAGCTATAAATAGAGATTCCGCACTCCACACAACATAACAACCAAACAATAAAAAACTCTTTAATACTATTACCAATACATATAAATACAAATAGATTAAAAAATAAACACATAGGTAACAAAAATATATGAAATAAATATGAATAAACATATAAACATAAATAACATAAATAACATAAAAAATATATTGCAAAATACAAATTATATAGATTTTTTTGAACAACTTGGCTTTTAGTAGCAATGTTGCACTACTTTTTTTCAATCATGGTGTATAATGTTTTTAAGTTGTGTATTTTGGTGATTATGCCATTACATAAAATTAAGGAATAAATTATGTCAGAGAAGAATGTTATTATAAAATATATTGATGATTTGGCTGATAGGTGTTTGGGATTCTGTGATAGCTACTGCGTATAGAATCTAAAACATAAGAATATAGAATCTAATCAATTGGATTATTATAGCATTATATTTACTTGATTACTATAAAAAGTATATTAAGAAACCTAAAATATTCTTATAGTGATAATCATTAAAGCAAAATATGATATACCATATAGTTTTTCTATGTAATTTATCTAAAACTATTTATTCGTTAATATAATTTATTATTGCAATATATTATGACAACATGCTATAAAAAATAATATTTTTATGCATTGAGATTATTCATTATCATTTGTATCAAACATATTGGCATTTAAAGTTGTTTTTTGTGGTATTTTTGTATCAATCAACCACACATAGCTTAAGCGATTGCTAAATTTATGTGGTTTTAATTCTGCACGCAAATAGCCATTTTCTGGTTTAATACTATTAATAACGCCTACTTGCACATCTTCAAAAAAGATACCATCTAAGCCACTTGTTGTTACATTATCACCGCTTTTAATACTTTGCCATGCTGGAATATAATCAATCACAATTTCACCATTTTCCATCGTGCGTAAAGTCCCTGGCACACGATTTTCTCCAATATATACACTATAACTACAATCTGGATCGCCATTTAATATACCAAGTAAATGGTTATCTTCAGCCCTAGCAATACCAATTGCATAACCATCTTTAACAAGCCCAAATATTTTTGGTTCATCGCCCAAATATGTATAATTCATCCAAATTTTTGTATATGTGCCAAGTGTCATATAGGATAGCACTTTTATCAAATGCACATCGGGATCCATATAATGACGTTCAGTTTCAAGTGCATAATATAAATTATCAAATTCAGCCCGTAATGCATGGTATTTAATAGAATCTGCTTCAAGTTGTTCTATTTTTGCACGCATATCTTTAATTTGTGTCGCTTGATTCATGTAGTCGTTTATAAAAAGTGTAAGACTTTCTTTCTTATCAAAATAATATGTTTTTACCTGTAAAGAAAAGGCAAGAGCATATTGTCTTAAAAATGGGGTATAGCCAAATGCTATTACTATAATAAGGCATATTGTTACAAGAATAACATAGAAACGTTGCACACCACACGCCCAATTTTAAAAATTAGCTTCTTGCTGCAATTTTTTCAAGCATGTCTAGATTCCCCATTGCTTCGCCCGTGCCTTTTGCTACAGCAAGCAGAGGTTCATCTCCAACATAGACAGGAAGTTTTACAATATCAGAAAAATATTTATCAAGATTGCGTATTAATGCACCACCACCAGTAAGCACAATGCCATTTTCTACAATATCCCCTGCTAAATCTGGCGGGACTTCTTCTAGCACACCTCGCAATGCATTCCCCATTTCTTTAATAGGATCTTTAATAGCCTCTCTTATGTCTTCGCTTGTTAGCTCAATAGAATTTAAAAGACCGCTTACTTGATCGCGTCCTTTTACAAGTTTAACAAGTGGAGTATCAAGGGGTGCAGCACATCCAATTTCAATTTTAATTTCTTCTGCTGTTCTATCGCCAATTAAAAGATTGAATTTTTTACGCACATATTCCATAATTGCACTATCAAGTTTATCACCTGCTATTCTTATAGATTTAGAAATAACAAGCCCACCTAATGACAATACTCCTATTTCTGTAGTGCCACCTCCAATATCAACTACAAGACTACCTTGCGGTTCTTGTATTGGCAATCCAGCTCCAATTGCTGCTGCAAGGGGCTCTTCTATAAGAAATACCTCTCTTGCTCCAGCACTCATAGCAGATTCTTTAACAGCCTTGCGTTCAACAGAAGTTAATCCATAAGGAACGCACACCATAATACGAGGTCGCATAAATGATTTGCGTTTATGAGCACGTTCAATAAAATATCTTATCATTTTTTCAGTAATCTCAAAATCAGCAATAACACCATCACGTAAAGGTCGTATTGCACGAATATTATCGGGAGTCTTACCTATCATTTCCTTTGCTTCCTTGCCAACTGCAAGAATCTCCCCATCACGATATTTATCAACTTTAACTGCTACAATAGAAGGTTCATTAATCAGAATCTCGTGTCCTTTTATCATAACGATTGTATTTGCAGTTCCTAAATCAATTGCAATATCATGTGAAAACCAGCCAACTAACTTATTTAAAAACACCTTAAAATCTCCTTATCGTATAAATGCTATATAACTTTTGATTTTTTCTTTTTGATTAAGATTGGCTTCTCAATCTTATCTACACATTTACGTGTAATGATAATCTCATATCCATTAAGATTTGGTAAGTCAAACATAATATCAAGACTAAAGTCTTCAACAATTGCACGCAAACCTCTTGCTCCTGTCTTACGTTCCATAGCCAATTCTGCAATACGTTCAATTGCCTCATCTTCGAAAATAAGTTTTGCTCCATCAAGTTCAAAAAGCTTTTGGTATTGTTTGATAAGTGCATTTTTTGGTTGTGTTAAAATAGACATCATTGCCTCTTTACTAATAGAATCTAATGTTGCAATAACATGCAAACGTCCTATTAGCTCTGGAATTAATCCAAAACTTACTAAATCATCAGTTTCAACCATATGGATAATATTTTGTTCATTTGCTTGTTTTTTTGGATTAGAATCAAAGCCAAGTACATTTTTACCCAATTTACGTTTAATTATCTCTTCAACACCATCAAATGCTCCACCACAGATAAAAAGAATATTGCTTGTATCCATTTTAATAAATTCTTGATTTGGATGTTTTCGTCCGCCTTTTGGAGGAATATTAACAACACTGCCTTCAATAATTTTTAAAAGTGCCTGTTGCACGCCCTCTCCAGATACATCACGCGTAATAGATCTATTTTCAGAAAGACGCGAAATTTTATCAATTTCATCAATAAAAACAATGCCCATTTCTGCACGTTTTAAATCATAGTCTGCCGCTTGTAATAAACGTGTTAAGATATTCTCTACATCTTCACCAACATAACCAGCCTCTGTAAGTGAAGTTGCATCGGAAATAGCGATTGGAATATCAAGAAATCTAGCTAAAGTTTGTGCCATAAGTGTTTTACCACTCCCAGTTGGACCTATAAGCAAAATATTTGATTTTGAGAGCTCTACATTTTCCTCTAAGTCCGTTACATTGACAACACCATCTGTAGTGGCAATAGCTGCCCTTTGTTGGTGAAGTAGTCGTTTATAATGATTATATATTGCAACACTAAAAACTTTTTTTGCTTGTTCTTGTCCTACTACATATTCATCTAAATGCTCTTTAAGTTCGCGAGGTGATGGCACATCATCTAATCCCCATGCTTCTGTATTGGTATCATTATGCTCATTGTTAAATAAGGTTGTATAGATAAAAACCGCACATGCTTTGCATATATAAGCTTTCGTTCCAGTAATCTTTTCGTTACTTGAAACTATGGGATTTGGTTTAGATTTCATTTTGCCACAAAAACTACATGTTTCACTCATTTAACTCACCTCTTTTGTAGGGTATTCCTCTTTCAGATGCTAATATAAATTCACATATTTTTACAATATGTTCATTGTTTGGCATATCCTTTGCTACTTCAAGTTCCATAGCAGCTAAATCACGCAAGCTTTTATTACCGGAGAATAAACGTTTATAAAGTGCATCAACCATATCAATTTCATTACGTTCCATAATTTTACGCATACGAAAACGATTAAGCCCAATAATACGTGCTCTATTGCCCTCTGCCATGCAATATGGCGGAATATCTTGTGATAATGCTGAAGCCCCAGCAATCATTGCACCTTCACCAATTTTTACAAACTGATGGACAGGAGTCATACCACCAATATTGACATGATTTGCAACACAAATATGCCCCCCAAGAGTTGCATTATTCGCTAAAATATTATGGTTACCCACTATACAATCATGTGCGATATGCACATATGCCATAAAGAGATTGTCATTTCCAATTTTTGTGATATTGCCACCACCTTCTGTACCCGGGTTAAACATACAAGATTCACGAATTGTATTGTTATCACCAATTTCTAAGATACTTGCTTCACCTTTATATTTTAAATCTTGAGGAGGTGTGCCAATAACAGCATTGGGAAATATTTTATTATGTTTGCCAATACGCGTATGCCCCATAATTGTTACATGATTATAAAGATATGTTGATTCATCAATACTCACATCTCCTTTAATAACACTATAATCCCCTATTATTACTTCTGCACCAATTTGCACATTACCTTCTATGATTGCAGTTTTTGCAATATGTGCACTTGGATGGATAACGACATTACTAGCCATAAGAAACCTTTAAGATAAAATACCATAAGCTATTATTCTAAGATTATTTATTATGAGAATCTGTAACCATAGCTTTTAATTCTGCTTCACTTACAAGCACATCATCAACATATGCTTTTCCTTGCAACTGCCATACATTACTGCGTTGTTTCATAACCTGCATATTATATGTGAGTCTATCCCCCGGACGCACAGGCACTCTAAATTTCACATTATCAATCGTCATAAAATATACTATTTTATCTTGACTCGCATCAAAATTAAGCCCCCATGTGCTAACAAACGCTAATATCCCACCAGCTTGAGCCATGCCCTCAATAATCATAACGCCCGGATAAATTGGCTCTTTTGGAAAATGCCCTAAGAATACCTCTTCATTTATTGTTACATTTTTATAAGCTTTTATATCCTTATGTGGGTGTAACTCTAATACTTTATCAACAAGTAACATAGGATAACGATGGGGTAAAACCTGCATAATTTTATCAATACTAAGATTCTCATAAACCTGCAATTGCTCTTCATTATTCATACAATAAACCTAAAAGTGAAAAATTTTGGCTAATTGTAACACAAAATGCTTTTAAATTGGTTATTTTTTCTGCTTACATCATGAAAATAAAGGTGTTTTCGTAAAAATGAAATAAAATTATATATTGCTATATCATAATATTTTGCATGCAAACATTTATAATACAGGATTTTAACCATGATAATTTGGAGCTTCTTTTGTAATCACTACATCATGCACATGGCTTTCACGCAAACCAGCTGATGTAATCTCGACAATGCGTGCATGCTCCCATAATGTAGGAATATCCTTTGCACCTAAATACCCCATACATGAACGCAATCCGCCAACTAATTGATGCAATACGCTTGCGATTTTACCACGATAGGGCACTCTTCCCTCAATCCCTTCTGGCACAAGTTTTTCTTGGGCTGTGCCTTCTTGAAAATATCTATCACTACTTCCACGTTGCATAGCACCAATACTTCCCATACCACGATAACTTTTGTATTGACGTCCTTGAAAAATCACTAAATCACCCGGGCTTTCTTCAGTACCTGCAAGTAGCGATCCTATCATAACACT
This sequence comes from Helicobacter sp., assembly GCA_029264655.1. Classification (GTDB taxonomy): domain Bacteria; phylum Campylobacterota; class Campylobacteria; order Campylobacterales; family Helicobacteraceae; genus Helicobacter_A. The sequence goes on from JARHZY010000046.1 coordinate 7,890, forward strand.
TGATGCACCAACTGCTAAAGCCTTTGCAACATCACCACTATATTTAATGCCACCATCAGCAATAATTGGAATCTGATATTCTTTTGCAACTCTTGCACATCCATCAATGGCAGATACTTGTGGCATGCCAACACCTGCAATAATACGCGTTGTGCAGATACTGCCCGGTCCTATACCAACCTTAATCGCATCAGCTCCCGCTAAAATAAGATCTTTTGTCGCCTCTCCTGTAACTACATTACCCACTATTACATCAACATCAAGTTTTGATTTTATTTCTTTTAAAGTATTAATAACATTTTTGGAATGCCCATGTGCAGAATCAAGCACCAATACATCAACACCTGCCGCTACCAATGCACTTGCACGTTCAATCTGATTGACACCAACTGCTGCACCAACACGCAGTCTCCCAAGTGAATCTTTATTGGCATTTGGGTATTCAATACATTTTTGAATATCTTTAATAGTGATTAAGCCATGTAAAACATTGTTTTCATCGATAAGTGGTAATTTTTCAATACGATTTTTATGCATAATATCTTTTGCTTTGTCTAGGCTAATACCTACATTTGCGGTAATAAGCGGGGATTTCGTCATAACATCACCAACGAGTTTGCTAAAATCTGTTTCAAAACGCGTATCTCTATTTGTTAAGATTCCAATAAGACATTTATTTGAATCAACAACAGGCACACCAGAAATACTATAAGTTTGCATAATTTGTTCAGCATCATAAAGCGTTTTATCTGCAGTAATAAAAACAGGATCATTAATAATGCCACTCTCACTTTTTTTTACTCTGCGTATTTCTTTAACTTGAGATTCTATATCCATATTTTTATGTATAATCCCAATACCTCCAAGTCTTGCCATAGCAATGGCACTCTTATGTTCAGTTACTGTATCCATAGCAGCACTCACAAATGGAATATTAAGACTAATGTTGCGTGTTAGCATAGATTGTGTGCTTACCTCTTTTGGTATAACTTCAGAATATGCAGGAATAAGTAGAATATCTTCAAATGTTAATGCCTTGTTAATAAGATTCATGATGTGCCCTTTCTTTTTGAAAAATAAAATATAATTATTTTACTTTATGAAAAATAATATTTAGTTTTCACTATTTAGAAATAAAATAAAAATTAATTTGCAACTCCATAATTTTATCAAAAATTTGCAAGAAAACTCTCGCCTTTTAGTTGGGATATACATTTGTATTTATTCTTAAGTAAAAAATGAGAAGTTAAAACAATTCTATAAAATGAATGCAAGCAATACATCACAATATTTATTGATTTATTTGGCTATCATAATCATTTGTTATTTATTAGAAATGAGTTTTTTTTGAAGCTATAAACAAAAAATTTTCAAGTTATCTACATGTTTTGGTTTAGGAACACTTTTTGAAGTAGAAGTAATTCATAATCCATACCATTTAAAATAAACATGGATTCTGCAGTTTCTTATAATAAGGGAATAATAGTTGCTTGCTATCTCTTAGCATACTCTGATATGGAGAAATATAATATAAGGTTGCAATATGCGAGTAACATTTGGGACAAAATATAATCAAATGCTCAACAATCAGGGCAATATTACATCCAACCTTAATGATATGAATACAAAGATTGCGAGTGGTAAAAAGATTCAGTATGGTTGGCAAGATGCAAGTGTGTCAAATCAGAATCTAAAACTAGAATATGACGAAACCACACTCCAACAGGGTATAGATGTGGCACGCACAGCAGAAACACAAACACTCAATACTGATAAAGCCTTACAAGAGATTTCGCTTGCTATGGTGCAATTTAAAACAAAGCTATTACATGCGGCAAATGATTTACATACTCCAACTTCAAGAGAAGCACTTGCTAGAGATTTAGAAGCAACAAAAGCACATATTATTAGTATTGCTAATACTTCTGTGGGCGGGAAATTTATATTTGCAGGAAGTAAAGTTGATGTCCAACCTTTTGATTCAGTGGGTAATTATTATGGTAATAATGAAGAGTTAAATGCACTTGTAAGTTCCAAGAATCTTGTGCCTTTTAATATTACAGGTGATGAGCTTTTTTATGGATATGATAACGATAAACATAGACTTATTACGACAAATGGACGCATGCTGAATCAAACACGATTACACCCAGCTATTATGGATCGTTCAGAAAAACATAGCGAACCAGCTGAAGTCTATATCAAAGAAGATGATACATTGCGTGATTTAATAGGTGATAATGATAATGATCCACGAAATAATGGAAAAGAATATTTTTATGTGCAAGGCGTTAATAGTCGTGGACAAAGCTTTAAAGCAAAATTTGCACTTGATGTGGGCTACACAAATCCAAAAAATGCTACAACAGTAAGAGATTTACTTGATAGAATCGGTAAGGCATTTGGCAACACACATGCAACAAAAGTCGTTGATGTGCGTTTAAATAATTGGGGGCAAATTGAAATTAAAGATTTAAAACCCGGAAGCTCTAGTATTGATTTTCATATGATTTCAAGTGAAGCAGATGTAGATAACATTGCAGATCTTGAAAAACTTGGGGCACGTGTGCAGGTATATAGCCAGCAAAATCTTGTTTCGGAGTTTAGTGCTAGCAACCTTAAAGGTGTTAATGATTTATATGATAATCGCGTTACTCATATTCCTACAACACTTGTTCGTAAGGATAATGTGATGACAGAGATTGATACAAAATTAGAAGATATTCTTTCTGTGCCAACACGTTTTATTAAAATATCGGGCACACCACCCAACGAAAAAGATGGGAAAATTAGCACACGAGAACTTGGCGAACCACTACTTTTTGATGTGAGGGGACAAGAAGTGAGAGATTTATTTGATGCTATTAAAGAATATTTTGGTGGTAATGTCGATGTTGAATTAGACCATGGACAAATTAATATTTATGATAGAAATGTCCGTAATAAAAGCACAGATACCTTGAAACCTCCATTTGATGGTGAACGTGGATTCTCTATTCGTCTTGAAACATTGGATGAACATGAACAAGAGGTAAATGGTTTTACTTCAAGTCTTGGTGTTAGTTACACAAAAACAGGATTTCAGCAATTAGGCTCTAAAATACGCGGCAATATCGCCCAATCTATATCAGGCACTTCTGTGCTTGCAAATGACCATACAAAGCTTATTGAAGTAACAGATGGCACACTGAATGGAAAAACCTATAACTTTAAACTACATGACCATAATGGGATTGAACTTGAAGCAAGCATTACTTTTACAAAACAAGGAAGTTTTTTGGAATTACCATCACAACATAATGGAAATAAAACTATAAAAATTCCACTTTTTGATCCATATGATGAGCCACCAGCAGTAACAGTAAGTGATGGAGATTCTGTTACTTATAGGCAGCTTATGGACGCAATGTCTATCGCACTTAATTATAGTAATGAAGATGATAAGTCTTTAAGTGCAGCACAAATTAAAGGGGGCAAGCCAACGCAAGCACAAAAAGATGCATATGAAGAGTTATTGGATAGGGCAAAAACAAATATTACCATTGATTTTGATAGTGAAGGAAAAATTTCTATTCAAGATAACTTACGTTCTATTACGCGTATGACAATGATGTTTTATGATAGCGACCAAGATGACTTTAGTCCATATGCTTTGCGTTATTCAAATGCTAATGTAAGGCTTAATGCGAATGGCGGGCTTGTGATAGATGACCCAAAGATTCATTTTTTCAAAGGATTAGATGATGCTATTCAATCTGTGCGTGATGGGATTTATCGTGCAGGGGCTTTACATGGGCAACGTTATGATGACACAATGAAAAGTCTTGGGATTCAAAATTGCATTGAATTAATCGATCATTTAAGCGACCATATTGAAAAGGTTATATCAAAAAATGGGGCACATACACGCACATTCCAAAACTCTGTAGCAAGAAATGAAATTATTAAAACACAAGTAAGTGGTATTAAAGGCGATACAATTGGTGCAGATTTAGCAGAGACTTATAATAAATTTACAAATTTAAGCAATAACTATCAAGCAGTGCTTTCATCAACGAACAAAATTAATAATCTTTCGTTGGTAAATTATCTGAATTAGAAAATTAGCTACATTTGGTTGTGATATGGCATGTTGTTGCCTATCTGCTTGTAATGCTAAATCATTAGTATTTGGTGTAATGTTTGTATCTAAAATTGGCTTTGTGTGCGGCGTTGATAACTCTTTGGCAATATTGTTATAGGCTTCTAAACCTTTTTGTGTTTGGAAGTTTTGGACAACTGCCTGAAAAGCTTCACTTTTTTATTAATCGCTTCAAATGTGCTTAATTCGCCATCGTTTAATTGAGTTTGTGCTGAATGGATTTCTTGAACTGCAAGATTTCTTCTGTTAGCATTGCTCCTCTCTGTGCTAATTGCTCTGCTTCCCTCGCCCATTGCTCTGCTTGCTCTGCTTCTTTGATTGAGTATTGCAATAGTGCTTGCATAATATGAGGTGGTGTTACCTCGTCTATTATCGCTAATGCTTGTGGATCGTTCTTGTGTTTCTCTATGGTGTTGATTATTTCGATCATTTCCTTCTCTGATGGAATCGGTAGGTGTGCATACCTGTGTGTTTGATTGTTCATGTTTTACTCCTTTTTGAGATGTTCTTGTAACAATTCATTAAAGCTTTTCATATTGTAATACCTTCTTCTAAATCCAATATTAATGCTTTATATTAGTCTTGTAAAAATAAGATAAACTCAAAAAAAACTGATAGAGACTTACTGCAAACAAAGAAAAATGCAGAGATTTTGGTATGATAACCTGCCCTACCATGCAATTTATTCTTTTACTTGGTGTATTGCTTAAATGACTATGGATTGTTCTTTAAATTTTTGCAACACAAATGTTATAATATTGTACCTATAGAGATAAAATCTTTATAAAAAGGCTTTTTATACAATGGATAAAAAGTATCTTATATAATACATAGAAAACTATATTTAGTGATAGTAGATACAACATGATAGAGAGTAATATAATTACCATGAATTAGATTAATAAAAACAAACTATTATAAAGCCAACTAAATTAACCATTCTTCTAGATTCTAGATTTGTAATTATAAATATTTATTTTTACCTATAATTTCTTTATAATGGCTTCTTATTTACAATGATAATCATTCATATATCATGTTTTTAGCTTGTGCAAATCATATGCAAAACATAATGTATCATTATCAAGCTTTCTGCCATTAGCACATTTGCTATCTGTTGTTTTACCATATTTATAAGGTGATTGTTACTAAAAATTATTTATTGTCAAGATAGAATCTTGCTTCTCCTTGTTTTACATCATATATGGTATTGTTATCTCAAGATTCCTATTTTTATGATATATCTTTGTAATGTAGCTTTCTATTTTATCTTACTTGATTTTACATTCTTTTAAGTTACTTGTATTATTTGTATTGTTAGTATTTGCTTGTTTTG
>JARHZY010000048.1 GCA_029264655.1 Helicobacter sp.
AATTACATATTTTATATAAGCATACAATAAATTTTATTGATACATATATTATTTTATAGAAACTATATTTTAGATAGCAATGCTTTGGTTATATCCTAGCAACAAACTTTGTGTTTGCTTCCTTTTACCATAAATACAATTAAATCTATTTTTTAAGTATGTGGGATTTATATTAATAAAAACACTTTTTATTACAAAAAATTAGATTTTGTATTTCATGTTTCTTATTTTCACAAGTTTTATATTTGAATATGGAATAATTATCCACTATACCATTTGTAGCTATACAAAAACATGTAAAAGGAACATAGAAATAGACGATGCGAATGCTTTTTGGGCAGATTCTAACAAATAGGAGCTTGTGTATTTGCAATATTGCTCTAAATACATAGAAAGCAAGAAAAGTTCTTATATTATATAGTTATTATGGTATAGATAAAGGAATGCAAATAACTAAGCAGTAAGAAACTACATAAAAATTGATTGTCTATACATAAATTTCTAAGAGTATAGAGTAATATTTTACTGAATAAGGAATCTAGTAGCACAATCTTAATTCTTACGCATTCTTTTGGTTGCTTTAAAGCGTATGAGATCATTGTTATTAACAATAATACATAAAATGGATACTATAAGGTTAGTGCAAAATTGAAATATCTATAGTATTGGTAATGGATAGATGTAATTGCAAAAATCTAAAAGACTTGACAAAAGCATACAATAATTACATATTAATATTGTGAGAAGAGTAGGTAACATAATAGGTTTAACAAAAACCCATCTTTTTATGTGTGTTTTTATAATACATATTTAGGCTTTGTTATCTAACAAATTGAGCATATATTTTATATAACCTGTTTTAATTTAAGCCCTTATCGCTTTTGCGAATATTATATATGAAAGTTATTTCCTTAATATATTCTATTCCCTAAGCATACGAGTTATTTGCGATACTTTCTTTTTTAAGTTACCACGACACTTTGCTATTTGGGGCTACCTTAATAATATGTGTATTTTCATCCCACTGCACAACACCTGTTTTTAAATCTGTTAATGTAAGTGTAAAAGAGTAATCTACGCGTTGCTTTTTGCCAACTTTTGTATTTTTTTGCACAATAACACCAGAAAGTGAAAGATTTGGTGCTATTAGTGTCCCTTTCTCTGTTGTTGTATATTGATTAAACTCATCATTGTTGCGTAAATCTCTTGATTTATAAATCATGTTGTCTGTTGTGCCACCGCTACCGCTAATTGCATTTGTGAGTTGGAATTTACCGCTATTACGCATAGCTCTAGCAACCTTGCTTGTTAATCCACGCACATCAACTTGTTGCATTGTATCATTGATTACATCAGATATAGCAAGAATTTTTTTATCTTCCAATCCCAACACATATTCGCTTTGCAATAAGCTTTGCACGCTTTTATGCACTGCCGCTTCAATATCATGATAATCTATACCAACACTTGTATACTCTGCAGAATCTTGCGTATCAACATAGCTTACCTTACCGCTACCACAGCCCACTATACTCAAAGCAACATAACTAGCTACTATAACCTTTAACCATGAATGCATTTATTCTCCTTTAACAATAGTGTGAGCAATTGTATCATGATGCACGCGCATGTAAATGATATTATCCGACAATACACATAATTTATCCTCATTGCCCTCTTCATAATAATGTTTAAAGAACTTGATTCTAGCAGAGAAATCTTTAGGTTTTGCTTTAATCAGTGAATCAAATGCTTCTTTACTTGCCATTCGTGTGGTTTTGCCGTTACATTCTTTTGTTATTGGAAGTTCTAAAAGTTCTATATTATTACCATAAATATGCACTTCAGATTCTGTATTTGGCACTCTAGCAATCCATACATTGTGTGGCAAAATAAGGCTTGTTCGTGTATCAGCTGCAGTAGTTGCACTAAAAGCTACTGTGGTTGCAACTCCAATAATTGCACCATAATCACCACCTAATTCATTGATAGATTGTGTAATGCCAAATTTTACTAACGCCCCAACTATAGCACGTGTAATAATTGAGGGTAATTGTTTTTCAAATTCGCTAGCAAAGAGATTGCTTATATTGCTTACCATATTAGCTTCCACTTGATTAACTCTATAGGTTGTATAGGTGGGCTTTCCATCATATAAAATTGGTAATGCTAGATTAATAGCATTTATACCACTACCAATAATAAGTGGCAATGACATACTTGCTTCATCTTTTCTTCCCAAATTGCCATCTTCAATAATAATCCATGTGTATTTTGGATACGCTCTTTTACCTTTACGAGATTCTAAAAGTTGCATATCTTGTGCAATAAGTGGCGCTTTACTAATACCATAGGCCTCTTTGAGTAAATCTGTGGATTTAGCAAAGTCTTCTTCAATCATAAAATATAAGCCAGAAACATAGAGAACAAGTGGATTAATTATGTCTTGATATACCGCAAATTGCTTTAAATTGGTGTATTTAGAATTAAGAATTGCATTGAGATTAGAATCTGTTGTGTTTGTTGCGTAATCTTCGCTTTTTGTTTTTTGGTTTGCTTCTTCTATTGTTTTATCATGCACTTTTTTTATTTCTTTGCTATAGTAATCTTTTGCACGACGTTGCCTATCATTTGCACGATTAAATTCAATACGTGCTTGCACGTTGTCTCCTATGCTTGAAAACGCAAGTGCTTTATAGAAATTTAAGAATACACCCTCAAAAATAAGCCCACGATAAGGTATTGCCATATCATTACTTAATGTTGCTCCAATATTTGCCCCTAATCCGGATAAGAGTCCTTGACTTTCATAAATTTTAAATTGTTGTTCAGCGGTTTCTAAGTCATAAAGGCTAAAATGTGCACCAAAATATTCAAATGTAAGAAACCCAGATTGCATTTTCCATAAAAGCCAATCATTTGATTTGCTTGTTGTTGCTTCTTGGAGTGTTTTATAGGTTTGCATGTAATGTTGTGTATCGTATTCGCGTGTAATTTGAGTATTATAAGGAGAACAAGCACAGAAAAAAAGCCCAACAAGCATAAAAAAAATAAAATTTTTCAAAGTTTCCTCGATACTTATAGAATATTTTTCTCTAAAACCATGAAATATTAATATAATTTCATATAAAAGTCAAATAGTGTGTAGGAGTAGGTATGGCAAAACGATATTGTGCAATACTAATAGTGTATATGTTATTTTGTAGCATTATAAATGCAAAAAATTATTGGGAACAAAACAATACTTATGCCCCCACTTATTATGGGCAAGGAAATGCATATTATGATAACCAGTATAATGCACAAGCTGATTATAATTCTGCATATAATCTTTATAGACGCGGTAATTTAGAGGAAGCATTACCTATTTTTGCGAAGTTATGCGAACAACATAATTATATTGCATGTTTATCAGCGGGAATTGTGCAAGGCAAGCTTCTTGATGGTTTAGATTCTAATAAAAAACTTTCACGTTCTGAACGCAAACGCAAAAAAGCAGAATATTATAATGCAATGATGGCTTTTTATACAAAAGCATGTAATGGTGGTAATTATGATGCTTGTAATAATCTTGCATTTTATGAGCATAGCACGCAAGCAGAACGCGAACAAAAAAAGAAAGCGGAGGAGAAAGAAAAAATAGAAAATAATAGAGCAATGGAACTTTATGCAAAATCATGTAAGGCTGGTAATAAAGAGGCATGTCAAAATCTAGGCGTAATATATAGTGGGAATCTTGATGATAAAAATGGGCAAAACAGCAATCTTACACAAGCACAAAATTACTATGGTAGAAGTTGTAGTATGGGAGACAATGTTGCATGTTTTAATCTTGGGGTATTGCGTTATAATTATGCAAAAGGTGCAGGGGACTACGCACAGGCAATACACTATTTTAACCAAGCATGTGGTGGTGATTATCCTGCCGCATGCCTTAATCTTGGAATAATCTATGAACGAGGTGTAACACAAGATATTAATGAAGATATTGCACAAGCTATGCAATACTATACAAAAGCATGTTATTTACAAAATGCTGATGCTTGCAATTATCTTGCTAAACTTGCAAATAAGCGTAGCAAAATGAAATAATATTTCTTATAGTATTATTTTTATATGCAGTTAAGTAAGTTTATGTTAAAATTAAACTTTTACGCACGGCAATTAATAAAAGAGTATATAATGATGTGAGTTGCACAATAAGGAATACTTCTTGTAATAGTTACGAAAGGTTTAGGGATATGAAGATTCATAAACAAGCATTTGGGGAATATCAAACAAATGCTTATATATTGCAGTTTGATAATTTTGAATTTGTTGTAGATCCGGGTTATCATGCAACAGATTGGGTATTAGAGCATACAAAAAATTTACGTGCTATTCTTATTACACATGGGCATTTTGATCATATTTGGGATACTGCAAAACTACAAAAGCAAACAGGAGCAAAGGTGTATTGTCCTGCACAGGATTCTTTTATGCTAGAGACAGATTGTTTTGGACTTGGATTAACGCCATGCAAAGCAGATATATATATTCAGAATGATAAAGATATGGTATCTATTGATATAGAGCATATCAAGGTAAAATATTGGCATTTTCCCGGTCATACTCCCGGTTGCAGTATTATAGAAGTTTGTGGGCATATTTTTAGTGGGGATTTCATTTTTCATCGTAGTATTGGACGCTATGATTTTCCTTATTCAAATAGCCATGATATGAAAGAATCCTTAGAGCGATTTTTACAGATTAAAGAGGATTTACCTGTGCATCCCGGACATGGAAATGATACTTCAGTGCATGCAGAATCTTGCAATATACCCGCATGGATAAAGCATATTGCATGAAATTAAGTTTATAAATAAATTTGGTAGGATGATATGGAAGCAGAATCGGTATTGAAAGAACGATATTTAAGACACTTAATGCTTGAAGATGTAGGCGAAGAAGGGCAAAAAAAGCTTACTCATGCAAAAGTACTTGTAATTGGTGCAGGAGGGTTAGGTTCACCTGTATGTTTATATTTGGCAGCAGCTGGTGTTGGACGTATTGGTATATTGGATTATGATATTGTAGAGATTAGTAACTTACAAAGGCAAATTTTACATGCAACTTCTGATATTGGTAAGGCAAAGATTACATCAGCACAAATAAAGATGAATAATATTAATCCAAATATTATTATCGATACTTATTTTGAAAAGCTAACAATAGATAATGCTATGCCTATTTTACAAAATTATGACTTTATTGTGGATGCAACAGATAATTTTGCAAGTAAGTTTCTTATTAATGATGCTTGTGTGTTGTTAAGTAAGCCTTTTAGCCATGCAGGTGTGTTAAAATATCGTGGGCAAACTATGACTATCGTGCCACATGAAAGTGCATGTTTTGCATGTGCCTTTGATGAACCACCAGCAAAAGAGCTTAATACAATTTTTCGTGCAGGGCTTTTTGGTGTTGTGCCGGGTATCATAGGATGCATACAGGCAAGCGAGGCGATTAAATATATACTTAATATTGGGGAGTTGCTTACTAATACATTATTGACGATGGATATTAAAACCATGGAATTTAGAAAAGTCCCAATTAAACAAGATATGCAATGCCGTGTTTGTGCGAAAGAGCATGGTATTACAGAATTGCGAGCATATCATGAATAACATGCATGGTATATATTTTGCTTAAGCTATATTTTAAGTTGTTAAGAGAGGATAGGTATGGATTTAACGAGTATTTTAGGTATTATTTTAGCCATCACGAGTCTTTCGGTTGGAGATATTTTAGAGGGCGGTAACCCTGCACATTTGGTCCATGTTAGTTCAGTTATTATCGTTATTCCAACTGCGGCAATGTGTGCTATGACTTCTACGCATGCCCATGCAGTAAAAGCAGCTTTTAAAGAGTTAAAGATTGTTTTTGTTAATCCGAAAGTGAATATGAACAATACCATTAGGCAAATGGTAGAGTTTAGTTCTGAAGCACGTAAAAATGGTCTTTTAACACTTGAATCAAGAGTATCACAACTTGAAGATGATTTTACACGTGAGGCAATGTCAATGATTATTGATGGACGCGAGGCAAAAGATGTGCGTGAAGATATGGAGATTCAGATTGAGCAATTAGAGCACTATTATCATGGTGCAGCGCATTATTGGATACTTTTTGGTGAAACTTGTCCTACTATGGGACTTGTTGGTGCGGTTTGCGGTTTGATTTTGGCTTTGACACTTCTTGATAATCCAGCTGCGATGGCAGCAGGTATTGGTGGTGCATTTACTGCAACTGTTACAGGGATTATGGGATCATATGCTATTTTTGGTCCATTTGGACATAAAATGAAAGCAAAATCACATGATATTATCATTGAAAAAGTAATGATATTGGAAGCTGTTGTTGGTATAGCAAATGGCGACAACCCACGTAACCTTGAAGCCAAGTTATTAGGATTTATTCCACCGGGTGAGCCAAAAATATCACAATTTGAATAGTTTGGTTGAAGAGAATGGTGGTATATTATAATAGTGTTTTTCTATGCAACTTTATATATCTAGAATCTTGTTGCATGGGAATTTGAGATATGGCAGGTAAATGTTAGTTATTGTGAGTGATGCTCTAATTGGTATAACTATTATTGATAGTTATAAAAAATAAAAAGGAATAAATATGGCAAAAAAATGTAAATGTGAAGAATGTGCGGCGGGAGAGAAATGGGCGGTTCCATATGCAGACTTCCTTTCATTGCTTTTAGCACTTTTTATCGCTCTTTATGCAATTTCAGCTGCGAATACTTCAAGAGTGAGAGCTATTACAGAAGCATTTATTACTATTTTTGATGCAACACCTATGCCAGAACGCACAATGCCCGTCATGATTATTCCACCAGATCCGGGCACTGTGCGTCAAGAAACAAAAGATACATTAAAAAATACTTCAACAAACCTTAATGCACCAACAACGGTTGTAACGATTACGCAACTTTCAAACCTTATACAAGATGGTGGTTTATTAGAACAAATTGAGCAGGGCACAACATTACGCCTACCTTCAGATATTTTATTTGAACCCGGCACAGCAGAACTTGTGAATCAAGATAGAAAAACAGAGCTTGATTTGCTTGCAACAGCAATTGCAAAAATGCCACCAGAGGTTATGATAAATATCAGGGGTTATACTGATAATTCTAGCCCAGCAGGTTATCGTAATAATTATGAGCTTGCTGCCGCTAGAGCATCTAATGTTATGGAATATTTAATGGGCAGAGGAGTTGATCCTACAAGGCTCTCCTTTACTTCTTATGGGCAATACCACCCAATTGTGCCAAACAATAGCGAGGTGAATCGCCGTGCAAACAATAGAGTGGAAGTTTTCTTTGCCACAACTAAAACTTCTGTACATGAAGTGCAAGGCGTTCTTGAAGATATGCAACAATAGGTTAGTGTGTAAAGGATTTTTGTTTGCTTGGATTTGGGATTGGTGAAATTATCCTTATTGCTATAGTCGCAATTATTGTATTAGGTCCAGATAAATTACCAAATGCATTAATTGAAATGGCAAAGTTTATAAGAATTATAAAAAAAACAGTGCAAGATGCTAAGGAAACACTTGATAGAGAGGTTAATCTTGCAGAAATAAAAAAAGAAGCACAAGCATATAAAGAAAAGTTAGAGCAAAGTGCTGACATTAGTAAAGACATAAAAGAAGCCAATCTTATTGGTGAAATACAAAAAGATATGAATGACATTCAACATTTATTTCAGGATTACCAGCCAAAGCCAGTGCAGCTTGATACACAATCCCAACAAGCCAAAGAAACTACACATAAACAAACAGATTCTATACAACCAAACCACACTAAAGATTTACATACAACGTATAATGTAAATGTAGCATCAGAAATGGTAGCTACCCAATCTAACGATACAAATATACAAACACTATCAAATAAAGATAATATAGATTCTACTACCACACACAATCAAACACAAGAACAACATATAAAGGCAAAACCACATGAACATTAATACTATATTGCAACAAAAAATATTTGCATATAGGCAATATAGAATCTTTGTTGAGTGTAAAATAAGCTATATTGCGATGGCGTTAAAGTCTATATGTTGCAATAAACATACAAAGAGAGTAAAATGTAACAAAATAGGTATTATTGTAGCATTCTATATATTTTTTTTATTGCTATATGCTATAAATACCATTTTATATATAAATTGTGGCTATATAGATATGGGGGTTATATATGTTTGAGGAGTTAAAACCGCATTTGCAAGATTTACGCAAACGGCTTATCATTTCTATTCTTAGTGTTATTGTTTGTTTTATTGTGTGTTTTGCCTTTCATGAAGAAATTTATAGATGGGTGCAAATGCCAATTGCCAATGCATTTGCTAGCGGTATTCGTGGTAAGCTTGTGCAAATAGCACCTGCTGAATATCTCTTTGTAGCCATTAAAGTAAGTTTTTTTACGGCTTTTGTGATTGCTGTGCCTATTGTTTTTTGGCAGTTATGGCTCTTTGTAGCACCCGGTCTATATAAGCACGAAAAAAAACTTGTTTTACCATTTGTATTCTTTGGTAGTTTTATGTTTGCTTTAGGCTTGCTTTTTTGCTATGAGATTGTTTTTCCCCTTATTATTCGTTATGTGCTTGCATTTGGCAATGAAGTTGTTGAAGCAAATATTGCAAGCAATGAATATTTATCATTTTTTATCCGCATTATGTTAGCCTTTGGTTTTGTTTTTGAATTGCCTGTTATGGCATTTTTCTTTGGAAAAATAGGGCTTATTACCGACAATACACTAAAACGTTCATTTCGCTATGCGGTTGTTATTATTTTTGTGATTGCTGCTATAGTAACACCACCAGATATTATTTCACAATTATTGCTTGCATTGCCTATGGTTGTGCTTTATGGTGTTGCTATTATTATTCTTAAGTTTGTTAATCCAGAAAAAACGCAATTGCAAGAAGAGAGTCTATCTATTCCAAGCCGTCAAGATGAAATCCAAGCAGAAATAGAAGAGCAGTTGCAATCTTCACACAAAAATACTTAAATTTCATAATATAGGTTTTTAGTAGCTAATAATAGAATCTAAAATTTTTAATGACTTTAAATAGGCAGCAATTTAGAGTATATTGGCATGTAGCTATACATAGAGCTTTTTTGTGCTTTAGTTGCATCTAATCATTAATATTTTATTTTTTATACTATAGGGCAAAAATTAATGTTTAAGATAAGGTTATAATGTGGATTTTTACGATTATGGGCTATTTGGCTTATTGCTTGTGTGTTTTATCTCAAGCTCATTGTGGCCTCTTGGTTCAGAAGTGTTTGTTATTGGCTTTCTTATACTTGGTTTTAATCCCTATATTGTGCTTGTTGTGGCAAGCATTGGTAATATACTTGGTAGTTTAAGCACTTACTATCTTGCATATTTTGGTGGCGATTCTATGGTATATAAAGTATTTCCAAAATCCCATAAAAGCTTAGAATCTTATCGATTTTATGTGGAAAAATATGGTGGATTATGTGCATTTTTTGCATTTTTGCCATTTATTGGTGATATTTTGGTTTTACTGCTTGGTTTATACCGCTATAACCAATATGCAACTTGGTTTTTTATTGCACTAGGTAAAATTATTCGTTATGGGTTGTTAATTTATTTGTATAGAGTGTGGGGTATTACATAAGCATAGATTCTACAACCCAAATAGTTTTGATTATAAGAGATTAGAATTATAGTTACCTAATACGAAACTTTTTATGATAATTGGCTTTATATCCCTTACTTACCACACAAAAAAACAATAAGATTCTATGGGTATAGGTTAAATATATTTAATATTACAATAAATAATTTTAATTACACGCTATTTACCAAATTATGAAAATATGCTAGAATCTTAATATAGTTATAAGGAGTTTGCATGGGTAAAATATTATTACTTTCTGTGTTGTGTAGCAATATATTGCTTTTTTGTCAAGTGTTAAAACCATATAAAGACAAAGAAGAGATGGTAAAAGATTTAAAGCAGAGTGTAAAAATTGTAAATCAAGTAAGCACAACAAATAAAGCAGATAAACAACATTATACTTTACTTGGTAAAGCATTTGGATTACAAGGTATAATTTGCAGACGTGCCGAAATTACACCGCTTGTTATTGTGCAACAAGCTTTTGAATCATTGCAAAAGCAACAAACAAATGCACAAGTGGATTATATTATTTTTACAGAGGGATGTAGGAATATGTATGGTTTGTATCGCTAAGTATTCATGAGATAGTATAAAATAGTTTGGATTAATAGTGAGATAACTTCATAAATTCATTGTATTTAAATAATACATGGTGGCTAGTTTAAGTGTTTTTAAAGATAGATTGATATGCAATCTATCTTTAATGTAATATGATTTGAGTAGGCAAAGCTTAAGAACAATACTTCTTATAACTTCTCCATAGTTTAATATTGTTCAAATATCTTTGCAATAGTGCTTGGATTATCTGATTTTGTTAATGCAAGCATAAGTAAGACGCGTGCTTTTTGCGGATTAAGATCATGAGCACCAATAAAGCCGAGTTTAGTATCATCAGTATTTGCTAACACCATTCCAGAACCAACCCGTGAGCTTTGCACCACTATTAAACCTTGCTCCATAAGATTTTTTAATATTTCTTTTTGATATTTATGGATACTACCCGCACCGCTTCCTGCTACGACAATACCCTTTGTGCCAGCTCTAAAAAGTGCTTTTGCGGCAATACCAGAACCATCATTTGCATATGAGTAGAGTATATCAACCTTTGGCAAACTCTCTAGTCTTTCTACATTAAAAATACTTTTGCGTGTATGTGGTTGCATTGGTGTATAGTTAAAGAATACCTGCCCATCAAGAATATAACCCATATCTCCACTATTTGGTGATTTAAAAGTTTCAGTATTGAGTGTGTGTGTTTTAGTTACTTGTCTAGCACTTTGGATTCTATCATTCATAGCAATCATAACACCTTTATTTCTTGCTTTTGGATTAGCAGCAAGTGCCACAGCATTATAAAGATTTTTTGGTCCATCAGCACTTATTGCTGTGCTTGGACGCATAGCACCTACCAATACAACAGGCTTATCACTTTTTGTTGTGAGATGTAAGAAAAATGCAGTCTCTTCCATAGTATCTGTGCCATGTGTAATAACGATACCATCAATATCGTTGCGTGCTAATAGGGTATTGATACGCTTAGCAAGCATAAGCCATATTTCATCTGTCATATCAGCACTATCAATATTTGCAATTTGCTCACCTTGTATATTGGCTAAATTCTTAATCTCTGGCACTGCATTGATTAACACATCAACACCAACAACACCAGCAGTATAACCTGTTGTTTTGATATTAGAATCAACAGAACCAGCGATTGTGCCACCTGTTGCAAGAATAACAATATTTGGCTTTGCATATAACATTACCGCACTTCCTATTAATAAAAGCAAACTATAAAACAACTTTTTCATAAAACCCTTTCTAAAGTAAGATATGGATAAATCCATTTATTACATTATAGCAAGATTCCATAATATATTGCAAAATTTATAATATCATATAATGTTTTACTTAAATTATCTTAAAATAGTGTTAATGTGCATGTTGCATGAATTTATGTAAAAGCTTTTGTGTATCAAGCGTAATGGTAAGCATTTGGCTATTTGCTATCTGTGTATCTGCAAAGTGGAAAATAAAGCTTAATCGTGCTGTGCTATATACATTTTTATGTTCCCAATATATTTCCACCCTATCATATAATTTTGCTTGATAAAAAGGCAAGCCCCAATATAAAGATTCACCATATTCACGAAAATATTGCATTTGTCTTTGCCCATAATATAGGCTATTATCAATACCAAAGCCTTTATATTGCATTTTTAAGTTAAGCTCTAATCCAAGATGATTTGCAAAGGGGTCAAGTCCGCTAGAATGTCTTCTTTTGCGTTCTACTGAACCAAGCATACCAAAACTAAGATTCATAGAATCCATGTAAGGCATAATTTGCTTTTGCAGATCTACTCCCATAAATACATTATAGTATAATCTATCAAGTAGCCATACATCGGGTTTAACACTATTTGGATTTAAAATTTCATCATTTTTTGTATGATAAAGTAGGAACGAGCCGCCTATAAAAAGATTCTTATTCCAAAATGATTGTTGGATAAAACTAGATACAAGAAATTCATCAATGCGTTTTTGCAGATTCCCACCATACCAATCAAAAATAAATTCCGCAGTAAAATCCTTTTTTGTGCTTGCGTATTGCAACAATATGCCATTTGTCATGGGGTTTTGTAGTAAAAAATCTTTACGATAGTAGAGATTGGGATACATACCTATCCAATGTTTGCGTGGAAATATGCCAAAATAACCACTAAAATTTTTATATTTTGTATCATAATATAAGCTAAGCCCACCATTTTGCGGTAGTTTATCACCCATATTCATAATATAATATCCCCCTACACGCAAATTTTGCCCATAAAAATGTAAACCAACTTCAGGAAAAATGCTAGCCTGCAACAATGTGCGTGTATCCCAGTAAGGAAACGAATCTTCTAAATTATCTGCAAAAAATACAAAATCGAAGTTATAGAGAAAATGCACAGGCTTAGAATCTGTGTCATGCAATGTTGTTTGGTTACTGCCTTTTCTCTTAGATTCAAATGATATTGCATTATCATTTGCAGGTATTTCTATCTGTGGGGGGGGGGGGTATCAATACTCTTAGATTCCATATTGGTTATGGTTTGTGCTACCACCTTATTATATACCAATGGCATAATTATGCAAGCCACAATAAAGATATAGTATATTATATTGCTTTGCAAGTAAGCCAAAGCATTTATACCATTGTGTTTGTATATATGTGTGTTAGAACAATGTATTTTCATTATTATGACTCCTTATTTAGATAGATGTATGTATAAAATTCATATTTTTGTAAGTTTATTATTTGTATATTGTGTGTATCTGTAACCAATATATGCTATTTAGATTCTAACATATTTTTATGAAGCGTATTTAAGTTTTTGCCAAAGTCTTTGTGGTTTTGGCATTGTAGTTTCAACTATAAATCTAAATATATTGAAGTTGTTTTGGGTGTGATAATAAGGAATGATTATGTTTTTTGATAATATTATTTTTTATTTGTATTTATTTTAGGAACATATTTTGCTTTTAAAAGTGCGTATTCAAATTTTTCGCAAAGGATGCAAACATGAGTTTTAGGATAAATACAAATATCGCGGCACTCAATGCACATACTATTGGTGTGCAAAACAATAGATTCATAGCTAATTCGCTAGAGAAGCTTAGTTCTGGTTTAAGGATTAATAAGGCAGCAG
>JARHZY010000109.1 GCA_029264655.1 Helicobacter sp.
TAACATTATTAACTTTAATCGTTTTAAATAATAGCTAGTTATTAAAAGCATTGTATGCCCATCTCATAGATTCTATAATTACAAATTTTTAGAATCTAAAACAACACCTTATATCCAAGTGTAAAGCGGAGAGGACTATAAAAAGCTCCACCATCTAAATTAGATTCTGCAACTGGGATACGAAGCAAAAATTCAAAGCTATTATGTTCGCCAAGCCCAAGCCCAAGCCCTAATCTAGCACTAGCACCCGCAGAAACATTAGCTGTTGCTAGATGAGAATCTCTTGAACCAAACATATTATCCACATAATCATATAAATAAAAATTAGCTTCTAATCCCATAATAGCACCAAACTTCATAGAGCCTGTATTGACAAAAGTTAGCAATGTATCTATGCCTAAATAAATATCAATGCTTTGCAATGTATTTTTAGGTTCAATAGCTTGTGCATAGTTTCCACCTAGCACCCAACGCAAACCAAAATTATCAGTAATATCATGACTAGTCCCTAGATTTATCCCAGCAACCCAACTATGGAAATCAATAAAAGTAGGGCTATAAAATACACTACTACCCCATAAAATATCACCCATATTATTAGCAATAAATTTTGGAGTAACCTTACTATAATCATACCCAGCATCTACACCTATAAAGAATTTAGCTTGTGCTAAAGATGCACTTAATGCTAAACTAACCAAACCTGCAACAAATAACTTTTTCATATACTATCCTTATAAATCAAATTGTAAGCTACTTTTATAGTAACTTATGTTTAAAATCATAAATCCTAAAAATAAATTACCCAACATAAAATCCAGATTCTCTCTATTTTACACCATAAATTCCAAAACTCCCTTAATATATAGAATCTAATATCTTTATTTTACATTCATTAAATGATAGAGTAGATTCTAGTTTTAAAAATATTTTCTAAACATGATATTTATCATATATGGACGCATAGCTACTTTTTCATGGTAATTTACATACCCATTGTCGCCATAAGCTATGCCATTATAACTATGTCCCTTTTCATCTATCATTTCATTACATGGCATTACAAACCTTATTAACAATTCTTCTTCCCCTTTATTATTCCCTAGCACATAACTTAATCCTAGTATGAGATTTATAGTGCCACCACCTATATCACCTTTTTTATCTTTTTCATCACCAAAAATATTTTTCAATGTAACATTATAGTATTTAATCCATCCACCAAGACCTACACCACCAGTAAAACCAAATCGCCATAGCCTAAAAGTAGCAGTAGCATTAAGCGATAATTGATTGAGCCAAGAATTTACACCTGCAAACTCACCACTCCTACCATTCGTGCCAACTTTATATGTGTATAGATAATTGTAATCAGCATCTTTAAGTGGTATAGAATTGGGTAATACGCCATCACCAATAAATGTATGAGAATAATCAAGTCCAAGCCATAAATCAAACTCTAAAAACTTAGAAGGACGAAGTTTTATCCCAGCTTCACCACTAATGCCTCCACCTAAACTATTTAAATTACAAGTGCCACTCTTACACATTGCATTGACAATATTACTGCTTGAATTAATATTTATAGACGGATTGTTTTGTGGGTAATTACTATTATAGCTAGTAGGCACTAGCTCTGTTACACTACTTTTAACAAATGAGCCATTTACCCCGCCACCTAAGTAAAACACTATAAATCTATCACTAGAATCTGCATATATAACTTTAGTGAATATTAAAAAGGATATTAATATATAAACTGACTTTTTCATGTTTAACCTACCTTTCATTTCTAAAATTAGACACAACATTATAGATATTATCGTGAATGCGTGTAGATTACCTTTACTTTTTACTTCCTTTGTAATGTTATTACCAATCCATAAACCAACTATCTTGCTTGATTCTCTTGTTGTTATTACCACAATAAAACATTATAGCTTTATCTACAATATTTTAAAGTTAGCAAAATGATAATATTTTATCATTGTAAATTAAATAACACAATAAACAAATCCTAGATTTGCTATATTCAGCACACTTAATATTTTAGCATGGAAATATAATGAGTATCATAGATTTTCAGTGTTTTTTGATTGACAATATTAAGCATATTACAAATAAGAAAGCTAGGGTTTTTTGTCGTGCGGTTTTTAATATTTTATTATGCTATAATAAATCTATTGATAAAAGAGTGGTTATATTGCAGTATTAATGTGGTATTTATATGGGGGGCAATGATAAAATCATTTAAAAATACATTATAATTTTTATAGCTAATCTATATAATATTACTCTTATTTGGAAGTGAAAAACAGCTACTATTGTGGTTTTTTAACACTTTTAAGCAAAATGTTCTCAAAAATTCTGCTAGATTAATACCACCATTCTCCTCTAATATTTGCTTAACCATTTCATATTTAGCTTATGTAAAATTAAGCGTTATTTTCATACTCTTTTTTTACAGAACTAGCTTTCTTAGGTTATTTTTGCTTTTTTCTTTTCACTTATTTTTAAACCTTTGTTAAACTAGGTTATATTATGCTCATTTTATTAATAAGTAATAATTAGAATCTAAGCTTATTTTGTGCTAAATAGAGTCCTTGCCTCATAATTTAAAAATTTATGCCCATGACGCAATTCTAAGAGACGATTATATTTTGCATTGCGTTCGCCTCTTGCTGGAGCACCAGTTTTTATTTCACCTGCATTCACAGCAACACTTAAATCTGCTATAAATGTATCTTCACTTTCGCCACTTCTATGGCTAATAATTGTCTTATAGCCATTCTTTTGTGCTAATCTTATGGCTTCCATTGTTTGTGTGATAGTGCCTATTTGGTTGGGTTTAATAAGGATTGCATTTGCAATATTTTTATTAATACCATCTTGCAAGATTGTTGTATTTGTTACAAATAAATCATCACCAACAAGTTGTATTTTTTTACCAAGTCGCTCTGTCAAATACGCCCATCCTTCCCAATCATCCTCACTTAGTCCATCTTCTATAGAAACAATAGGGTATTTGTTTGTAAGCTCTTCATAATATGCAACCAAACCTTTAGAATCTAATTTTTTATTTTCACCCTTTAAATAATAGATTCCATTGTCATAAAATTCACTACTTGCAATATCAAGTGCTATGCTTACTTCTTTGCCTGCTTTATAACCTGCTTGCTCAATTGCTTGCAATATATACATGATTGGTTCTTCATTGTTTTTTAAGTTTGGAGCAAAACCACCTTCATCGCCAACCCCTGTGCTTAGTCCCTTATCATTAAGAATTTTTCTTAGTGTGTGGTAGATTTCCACACTTGCACGCAATGCACGTTTAAAGCAGTCAAAGCCAAGTGGCATAATCATATATTCTTGAAAATCTACATTATTATCAGCATGGCTACCACCATTAATGATATTAAGCATTGGGGCAGGTAATGTTGTCGCATTAATACCACCAAGATATTTAAAAAGCGGGATACCCTGTGCATTTGCACTTGCACGTGCTATCGCCATCGAAACTCCAAGTGTAGCGTTTGCACCAAGTTTGGCATAATTATGTGTATTATCAATGTTTTTTAACATATAATCAATACTTGTTTGTCGGCAGGCTTCTATACCTATAAGCTCACGTGCTATTTTTTCAGTTACATTTGCACATGCTTGCAACACACCTTTGCCTAAAAAACGCATATTATCTTTATCGCGAAGCTCTAGAGCTTCTTTTTTACCTGTGCTTGCACCACTTGGCACAATCGCACTCCCGACACTCCCATCACTTAATAGGGCTTTAACGCAAATTGTAGGATTACCGCGACTATCTAATACTTCAAATGCATCAAGTTCTTTAATTGTTACCATTTATATCCTTTACTTACATGAAACTTTATATATGTTTATTGTAACATATTGAATGTGTTTTTATGTAAGATTCTATAAAATACTGCAATAAAATCTCTTGCATTACTTTTTTATTCATGGTGTATATGCAATATTATAAACCTTTAAGATAAAGAGATGAGGTATAAAATATTCTATATCGCATATAATATGTAAAATTTTATAGTTGGTTAATAAATATAATCAACTAATTGATTTTGTAATATATTGTATATTTTCTGCGATTCTATGCGTTACTTTTAGTATAATATGCACTAAGATTTTATAGAGTAATACAATGCAAGCTATATTCCAGTCGTTAGAATCCATTCATAATAACATTATCCAATGGTATATATATCATGGGCGAAAATTGCCTTGGCGTGAAGCAAAACATTATGCTACATACGCCCAATGGCAACAAAGCCTCCAGTCATCTATGCACTTATTGAAGTGTGATGATATAAACACAACACAGCAAGATTCTACAATACCAAATATATGTATATATCATTATAATACTAGTAAAAGTGTTTTTAATCATAGCCGTGCATACCGCGTTTGGATTAGTGAGGTTATGTTACAACAAACACAGGTTATGCGTGTTTTAGAATCATATTATTTTCAATTCTTAGCAAAATTTCCAACTCTCTATGCATTAGGCACAGCTAATATGGCAGATATATTAAAAGCATGGCAGGGATTAGGATATTACAATCGTGTGCGTAATATACATAAAAGTGCATTATATTGTATGGAACATTATAATGCAAAACTACCACAAGATATATATGCATTGCGTAATCTCTATGGTATAGGGAACTATACAGCAGGGGCAATCGCATGTTTTGGTTTTGGGCAATCTGTAGGGTTTGTAGATGCAAATATTAGACGGCTTTTATTGCGTTTCTTTGGTATAGAATCTATGAACGAACAAGCACTTATTAAACTTGCAACTCAATTTTTAAATCCACAAGAAAGTTTTTTACATAATCAAGCATTAATTGATTTAGGTGCAACAATTTGCACTCATGAATTAGCTAAATGTGATATATGTGTGCTTATGCCTTATTGTAAAGGAAAATCACAATATAAACGCTATGGTATAAAACAAAAAAAGCCAAGCGAACAACTTACCTTAATACTTTGTGTTTTTACAATCTCTATGCAAAATACAACAGGGATTCTTTGCACAAAATATACAGGCAAACGTTACCAGAATCTTTTTAGTCTGCTTGAATGGCGAGATTCTATATATGCACTGCATACAACCTATACTCATGTATATCATATTGGAAATTTTAAACATACTTTTACGCGATATAGACTTTCTGTTTCACTTTATCATATTGTGTTAGAAGAATTTAAAGAGCTAGATTCTATGCGATATATCTATGCTCCATTAGGAGATATGCCTTTACAAAAAGAACAAATAGAAATACATGGATACACTACATTGTATGCTATGGCACATTCCAATCTTACCCATAAAGCATTAAAGCTTTATGAAAGCAATAATATTTTTACACGCAATACTCCATAATTTGCTTATAGCATAATTAGCATTGCATGTTAAAAATGAAAGAGTGGGGCGATTATTATAATTTATGCAATGATGGGTTTAGATAATAATAAAGCATACAAAAAAGCTTATAATCATTATGTATAAAATTAACGCATTTGTTGGTATTAAAAATGTGCGTATATTATGTATTGCATGTTGAAAGCAAGAAAAACGCAATGAAATAATATATAAATACTTTATTTAATGTATGCATTTAGGCATTTTAATGACTATATGCCAAATATTATAAGGAATTTTTTGAGTGTTTTATTCTATTAGATTCTATTAGTGTGAATCTAAACTTTAAAGTTTTATGAATCAGTTTGTTGTAAAGGTAAAAACACCTTGAATAATCTAAAACATTAAAATAAAAGTCTATGTAGCTTTTATAGAAAATATCATTACTTAGTGTTATATAACTTAAATAATAGAAGTTTAGTTATAGTATTTAAAAAACTTATAAATTATTCGATATTAAAGAATCTATTCTCAAATAAAGGGTTGTTATGCAAGATACAAGAGAACAAATTGATTCTAATCGTAGAGCAAGCTTTATAAAGCTTGCAGGTGTAGGTATGGGTGCATTAGGTGCAAGCACAGCACTCTATGCAAATACAGATGATGCCATAACAGATGAAGCAGCAGAAAATACACGTAAGCAAAATTATATTAATATTAATCCGCTTTATGTGGATAATGAAAAAATGTTACTCCCAAAAACACAAATGAAGTTGCAAAAAGATTCTGTTGGGCTTGTTGTTGTGAATCCGCAAATTGATTTTCTTAGCCCAAAGGGTATAGGTTGGAGTATATATGGTGCAAGTATTAAAGAAAATAATACAACCGAAAATATTAGCATGCTTTTTAGAGTTGCCGAAGCTTTGCGTCTGCCTGTTTTTGTGTCTTATGTAGTATGGAATAGCCAAGATTTAAAGACATTGCCACATACACCTATGAAAAACTTTATACGTGGGACAAAGTTTGCTTATAGCAATGCTAAAGGATTAGATGCAAACAATATTGAAGGAAATGGTGCAGATTTTTTACCAGAATATAAACCTTTTATACTTGATGGTAAAGCAATTCTTACAACTCCGCGAAAAGACTTTGGCTTGAAAGCAAGCGATTTAATTACGCAATTGCGTATAAATGGCATTAAACAAGTTATTTTGTGTGGCATGGATGCTAATGTGCATCTTGATTCCCATTTGCGTGATTTACTTGCAGAAGGCTTTGAAGTTGGGGTTGTGCGTGATGCAACTGCAGGGGCAAAACTCCCAGAAGGTGATGGCTATCTTGCAGGGCTTATTAATTTTCGTTTCATAGCACATGAACTTTTCTTTACTCCAGATATTGTGCAAAGATTGCAAACGCTTTAATATTTGGCATGTGATGGTAGCATATAGTTATAGTGGTTTTTGTGTAGTTTTTGATAATATAAATATGTGAAACATTAAAAAATAAAATTAAAGATTTGCCAATTAACCATTTATATTTTATAATGCATACATTGAAAAATAAAGGTTTTTTATGTGGATGACAAACGAAGTTACTAAAAGCTTCCAAAATCAATATGCTATTACAAATAAATTTGCAGATTATAAGGGTGCAAATATTGATATTGAGCTCTTTAATAGTGATGTATTCCAACAAATTGCATTGGTAAATACAAAAGATAATGCACGAAATAGTGTAAAACAAGCCATAATGACACAGCGGTATGGATTTATTGAAAGCGAAATGCTTGCATATATCCCCTATTGTGTTGCATTGCAGCCAAAACGTGCCCTTGTATGTGGCACATTAAATGCAACAATAGCCTATCAGCTTGCACAACATGATATTAAGGTAGATATGGTAGTGGGTGATATAGAGGCATTGCTTACACTAAGTGGTTTTATCCCAAATTTCAAAGAAATACAAGAGAATCCAAATATTGCAATATATGAGCATTTTATGGAGATTAAGCAATGTGGTTATGATATTATCATTCATGGTGCTAGTCCTAAACTCCATGAGTTTGAAGCTTTAAAAAAGATGGCAAATGCAAAGTTTATCTGTATTTTTGGGCTTGCAAATTGTTATTTAGAGCCAAGTGTTGCACTTGATACACTTGCTTTAGCAATGAATTTTGGACATGTGCTTATGCCTTTTATGCTTCCTACATTGATACCAAGTTTTTATGCATTTTTAAGCAATTATGCACATCCGCTTGCTGATTTACAATTGCAAAAAAGTGATATGCTTGATAATATGCAATGTTATAATGCAAATTTACATACAAGTGTTTTTAGACTACCAACATTTTTACACCATATAAGTGCTCCTTATGTAAAAAATTAAGTGTAAAATCTTATATATTGCATACATATACTTTTTGCAAGCTTTTTCTATGTATGTATTTTTGATGTATCTTGATGGAATAATATAATTTTGTTTGTGTTAAAACTTGATTTTTGACAGCATAACACTACAGTATTTTTAAATATAAATCAATGAATTGTATATATCTATTAAAGCTTAAATTCTATTGCATTGGAAATTTTTTGCAATGTGTTTTAACTTAAGATAACAGAATGGGGTTACAAATAAATACATTATTTATATTATATTTAGATTAATAAACAACATAATTTTACTCCATTGGATATAATTCCCTACCCATTCTTCATTACTATGTTGGTTTATTTCCATAAAAAGTGGTATTTTATATAATTTTGTTCTTAAAAATAATTGTATTTAACCTTTTTTATTGGATTTATAAATATTATTTTAATTTGTTTGTGTTACCCCCCCCCCCCATTTTGTTTTTAAGTATATTTGTAATGTATTCTAATGGAGTGTTATCATTAAAACTATATTCTATAATAGATAAATTATTGTTAAGTTTTAAAATTTTTTGTTTTGGTGTATCAAGAATAGATTGTTTGGTATCATTTCTGATATTTAAAATAGTATAATTTGCATTATGATAATTATACATAAAAAATAAAAAATCTTTAAATTCATTAATATCTATATTTCTATGAGTTACAAATAGTATATTTT
>JARHZY010000055.1 GCA_029264655.1 Helicobacter sp.
CCTTATTTGCCTGCAAAAAAACACCACTGCCAACAAAACCTCGTGCAAGTGGGCTAGGATGTGGTGCTGTGATGATAGCATGCTTTGCGGTGTCAATAAGCACAGATTTCTTTTTAGCAAAGTTACCCCAAAGCATAAAAACAATGCCATCAAAATGTATTGAAAGCTTGCTAATAACAGAATCTGTAAAAGTCTCCCAACCAAAATATTTGTGTGAACTAGCCATACCCTTTTGCACACTAAGAATAGCATTAAGCAGTAAAATACCTCGTTGTGCCCATTGGCTTAAATCACCATGATTAGGCATTTGTATGCCTAAACTTTGCTCTATCTCCTTATAAATATTACGCAGACTAGGAGGTATTGGCACAACTTTTGGCACACTAAAACTAAGCCCCATTGCCTGTGGAATCTCTTGATTTTGCATTAAAATACTACCATGATAGGGATCCTGCCCCAAAATAACAATACGCACATGAGATGGTGGTGTCAAATTGAAGGCTTGAAAAATAAGTTCATTTGGTGGAAAAATCTTAGCTTGTGAGGTTTGCAATGCACGCTTGTAATGTGTGATAATATTCAAAAAATATGGCTTCTCAAACTCATCTTTTAAGAAATCTACCCATTCTTTAGATAAAGTTTTTGGTGTTGGCATAATAATATCTTAATACCTAATGTTTAGCATTTAAAGAACCATTATAAATATATTGCACTGGGCGACGAAATTCCATTCTTGATATAGTATCATTCAATAAGCTTGTAAATACCTGCAAATCTGTATATTGACCACTATCAACCGCGGCTGTTCCTGCCACATAAAGAATGCGCGTTTTCTTATACACATCATACCAATCAAATGTTACGCGATAAGAATCCCGAATAATGCGTTTCAAGCTTTTTTGTGTAGTTTCTCCATTGCGTGTATCAATACTACATGATGGCACACCATTAATCACATTACATATCCCGGTTGTATTAAATGTGTATTGGTAGTTACTCGCAGGATCTAGACGCTCTTTAGCAACACGCACATAGATGACATTGCGTGCAAAAGAGGAATCTATTTGCCCTTGCAAATAGATATTATTAAACCCTCGTTTTTTAAAAGCTTCTAAAGCTTGTCCAGCATAATATTTTGATGAAAGATCCCATGGATCTGATACAATAATGGTTGGTGCATTTGTGTCAAAATCATAGGTTGGAAGCACTGTGGAATAATACTCTGCTTTCCAATTTGCATTAGTGCAAGCCACAAAAAATCCCATAATAAATAGAAAGAACGATAATTTTATAAAAACAAATAATCTCAACATCAAAATCCCTTACATAAAAATCCTTAGAATCTAAAACCATTCCACAAAAAGCAAAAAAGATTCCACACTATTATAGCACGAAACTTCAAAAGCACAATATTTTACATCAAACAATAACTAAGTAATGATAGATTATCAAAGAAAAGAATATGTCTGTAGAGAAAATTTATAATGGTCGGAGTAGCGGGATTCAAACCCACGACCTCACCCACCCCAAGGGTGTGCGCTATCAGGCTGCGCTATACTCCGTAATAAGATGAAATCATAACATAATTATTTTAATAAACTACCATATTTAAAAAATCTAATATGGATTATGTTAGCTATGTATTTTACATGTCGTTTTATATCCCAAAGTATTAAGCACAATATGCTTAAAATAAGCTACTATTTACATAAATATTATAAAAAATCGACTTAATTTTGGTAATCGTGGCGGACAGAGAGGGATTCGAACCCTCGGTAATCTTGCGACTACGCATCCTTAGCAGGGATGTGGTTTCAGCCAACTCACCCATCTGTCCTTGTAGGGTTATGAAGCAAATTAAATTAAAAGATGAATTGTATCTAATACAAACTTAATTAACACTGAATCAAGAGAAAATAAAAATTATTTTACTAAAAGCATTTGGGGTTTTTATATAAACACAAACTACGATATTATGTGCAAATTATGGTTTTTTATATCATAATATTACATTTCACTAAAAATTCGAATTATAACTCTGTTATGATTATAGACACAGAAATTATTTTTTATTCTATAAATTCCCAATATAACATGCAAAGCAATACAATTATTCTATTTTTTTATATTTTATGCTTATTTTTATATACTTTTTGCTATAATAGCTTACTTTATTTCACTGCTATTTTTATAATAATATTGCATTAGGAGTTACAATGAAAATATGGTCAGACCTTAAAATTGGAACAAAAATTATTTTAGCGATTATTATAACAATTTTTATCTGTATGGTTGGTTTGGTTTATGTTGTCAGTAGCCATGCTGAAAAAATACTTTTTAACGAATCACACAAATTGCTCACCAATGCAGCAAAACGTTCTGCTAACCTTATGCAAGGATATGTTAATGAAATATATAGCGTGCTTTTAGCTACACATACAAATATACAAGATGTTGTGCGTAATAATAGCCTAAACTTTGAACAAGATTTACAACACGATCTTATTAATATGCTTAATAAAAGCAATTTTAGCAC
Source organism: Helicobacter sp. (assembly GCA_029264655.1). Taxonomy (GTDB): domain Bacteria; phylum Campylobacterota; class Campylobacteria; order Campylobacterales; family Helicobacteraceae; genus Helicobacter_A. The sequence continues at coordinate 2,537 of JARHZY010000055.1, forward strand.
TTATAGCTATGTATATCTTACTAATATGAAAAATAACTCAAAATATAAAATTGGAGATGATTATATTATGCTTGCCAAAGATAATGCGGGATCGGTTAGCATAGTTTCACCAGATAAAAATATACTCTCACTGCAAGGCTTGCAAGAAGCATTAACACATAATAAACCAAGTGTTGGTATACCGCGTAAAATCAGTATTAACAATCAAGAAATATATGCACTCTCGCTTAATATACCCCTACATAATACGCAAGGGGGCGTTGTTGGTGTGCTTGGTGTGCTTGTAGATATTAACGCATTGTCAGCTGATTTTCGTAGCGATAGGTTATCTGTTTTTGCAAGAGATTATCGTGCCTTATTAAATCAAGATGGTATGGTTATTATACATGGTGAAAAAGATTATGAAGGAAAGAAACTTACAGATATAAACCATTCACCAACAGCCCATAATATTGTCAATGCCATTAAAACAAAGCATGAGGGTGTGGTAGAATACTACAATTTACAAGGCGATATAAGTTACACTGGTGTTGCAGTCTTTGATATTTGGAAGGATTTGGGAGTGTATTGGGGACTTATTGTAATAGCACCAGAAGAATCCATATACGCACCAGTTAATGATTTGCGTAATAATATGGTTATTAGTGCGCTTGTATTTATGGGGATTGTCGCATTGGCTGTTTGGTGGGTTGTAAAACTCAATGTTACATTACGAATACATACAATAGAAGATCTACTCAATATATTTTTCAAATACCTAAACCACGAAACAAATGAAGCGCCAAAATTAGTAAGACCGCGTGCCAATGATGAAATTGGACATATGGCACAAGCAATCAATGACAATATCGAAAAAACCAAAATAGGATTAGAGCAAGATTCTAAAGCAGTAGCACAATCAGTGCAAACAGCAAAAACAATAGAAGCAGGTGATTTTACTGCAAGGATTACAGAAACACCACATAACCCACAATTAAATGAATTAAAAGAAGTGCTAAACCATATGCTCGATGATTTGC
>JARHZY010000083.1 GCA_029264655.1 Helicobacter sp.
TTTGTTTATTCAAGTTATATAATGCTAGTAATTATAGCATTTTTTTATATTTTGTAATGTAATTTATGTTTTTTATATTTTTTATGCTTATATTTCTTTTGATACATTTTATTATATTTATATCTATATTTATGTTTATATATTTATTCATATTGTATTTATATGCATTGGTAATAGCATTAAAGAATTGTTTATTGTTTGGTTTTTATGTTGTATGGTGTTCTTATAATGCATTATTCATATTATCAATATTGCTAATTATGATATTTATTTATCATATATTATATTGCATGAAAAACTATTTGGTTAGCAAAACAAATGCAAAAAAATATGTTTATAAAGCACATTAAAAGAATATAAACAGAATCTAAAAATTACCAATAACTCAAATAATACACAATATTGTGATGGCTACATTGTTAAGCAATAAACAATTTCCATGCTTATATCTGATTTGGAACAATAAATTAGGATTTATCTTGAGTATGATGAATATTAGATTCATGAGAGTTTCTTTTTGTTTTAAAATCTTTATTATCAGGTAAATCTTGCTGTGATATGGATGTATTGTTAGAATCATGTGTATTTGTATCTTTAGTATGCTTTGGCTTTTCATGTGGGAGTTGTGTCTCATCAAATGAAAAAACAGGCAAGCTTAGTCCATAATGGATTGCAATAACACGGAAAGTAAAGCCTACAATAAGTGTAATAATAACTGCAAAATCATTTGGTATCGGCGTATAGAAATAAAGACAATAATATAAAATACATGCGACAATAGAAACACTCGCATAAAGTTCTTTTTGAAATACAAGCGGAATCTTATTGCATAAAATATCACGCAATATACCCCCAGAAATCCCAGTAACAACCCCAGCAATTACACAAATTACAAAACCAAATTCATGTGCTATTGCCTTATCAACCCCAATAATACTAAATGCAATAAGTCCAATAGCATCAAGTAATAAAAAGAGACGGCTAAGATTTGCAAAAAAATAAGGAATACGCGTTGTAAGCATACTAAAGAAGCAAAGCATAAGCACATATTCGGGATGTTTTACCCAAGTCATAGGGTGCATATTTAACAAAATATCGCGTATTGTCCCGCCACCAATCGCAGTGGCTAGAGAAATAAGCAAAACACCAAATAAATCCATTTTATAACGACCAGCTGCCAATGCACCTGTAATAGATTCTGAAACAATGGCAATAATATAGAGTATCTGTAAAATCATATAAACTCACATTCAAATAGATTATGCAATAAACAATACTATATAATAACATATTTTTACATTATTTTATTTTTATTCATTTTATCTCTTTTTATATTTTTTACTTTTTTTATTTCTTTATCATATTGTTGGTATCTTATTGTGGCTTGTTGCATTTCTCTTATTAATGGCTCTAGTTGCATGCCATTTGTGTTGAGATTTGCTATTTTTTCTGAACATTGATTTATTATAGTAAGTTCTTGTCTTTGTTTTTCTTCTAATTGTTTTATTGCGGTTGTTATGCTTTGTGTTTTATTAGTATATATGATTTCTAGGTTAGGCTCTTTTATCTGTTGGTTGTTAGCTATTGCATATAATGTAAATAGCATTATGGTAACAATTATCTTACTTTTTTGCATATATAACTCTTATGTATTGTTGCATTATTTTAGCCTATAAATTTATTAATTCTATATTAACATATGAATTAAAATAGAGTCTAGAAAATAAAAATTAAACTACAACTTTACAAAAATTCACAATGCTATAAGAATATAATATGGAGCAATATGAATCTCAATATTCTTAAAAACACTATTTATATAATTTTAAAAATACTAGCAAAAAAAGTATAGCATAATGCATACAAGGTTTTGGTATAATAGCTATTCAATTATATTTATTAAAGGATTATAAAGCATGTTAATATATAAGTCAAGGCATTATCATATTGCCACTTTTTATATAATGCTTCTGTTTTTATATTTTTCTTGTTTGCATGCTAATACACAACCCAATTTACCCATTATATACATAGCAGATACACTTTATCATTCTATGCCCGCAGATAGCACAAAGGAGATAACATTACCAAAAGATCCTGATACATTGCAAATGCAACAAGAGCAAATAGATCTTATGCGTAAGGAATTTCATGGTAACAGAGCACCAAGCGATTTACTCTACTATAAGCAAGATGAAATACAAAAACAAATACAAAAAGATAGCACACTAAAAATCAAACCAGAGCATACAACGCAAACAGATATTATAGGCACAACAGCAAAATATGAATTTATTATGCAATATTTTTTTAAGATAGTCAATGAAATACCTTATGGCGAAGATTATAAAATATCCATACCATTACATACCTTAGGATTAGAGCATAAAGGCACACCAGCACGTACATGCACAATCAATACAAAGCAACACTCATTAGCATTAACACTTTATAATCATTATACAAAAGTAGAAATGCAAGCAAGTATCAGGAAACAAACACAATATTTATTGTATAATTTGCTTCAAGAATATAAAACAGAAGTGTTAGAATGTCTTATGCTAAACCAAGCATATCTTGATGACATGAATACGGCACTCAATCTACAATCACATACAAAAACTATCACAAGTGTGCGTTCTTATGTGCTTGTAGATTTTCATGGCGGTATTTTAACATTGCAAGTGTTTAATCCACCACACAAAAAACAATAGAAAGGAATGTTATGAAAATAGCAATTGTTGAAGATGATATTAATATGCGTAAAAGTCTTGAATTCTTTTTTTCAGACTATAAAGATCTTCATATTGTAAGCTTTAAAAACCCAAAAGATGCACTCAAAGCCCTTGATGATAGTTTTGAATTGGTGATTACAGATATTAATATGCCGCAAATGGATGGCTTAGAGTTTTTAAATAAACTCAATGGACGCTATGAAGCCATTGTTATTACGGGTAATGCAACACTCAATAAAGCCATAGAGTCTATTCGTCTTGGTGTAAAAGATTTTTTTCAAAAGCCATTTGAACCGCAAGAACTACTTGAAGCAATCTACCGCACAAAAAAGATTGTAGAGTTTAACAAAACACACCAGCATACACAAAATACGACAAAAAAAATACTAAGTAAAGAGAAACTTTTTAAATCAAGCTCCAAAAAGCTTGAAGAAGCAAAAACGCTTGCTTTGCGTGCTGCCCCAACTGATGCAAGCGTGTTGTTATTGGGAGCAAGTGGTGTTGGCAAAGAAGTGTTTGCTCGTTTTATACATGAAAATTCAAAACGAGCAAATGCACCTTTTCTTGCACTTAATATGGCTGCTATTCCAGAAAATCTTTTAGAATCTGAACTTTTTGGTTACGAAAAAGGCGCATTTACAGATGCAACAGCACCAAAACCCGGTCTCTTAGAATCTGCACAAGGTGGTAGCATTTTTTTAGATGAAATCGGGGAAATGCCAATGGCGTTACAAGCTAAACTTTTGCGTGCATTACAAGAAAAAGAAATTATGCGTTTAGGTAATGCAAAGCCAATTAAAATTGATGTGCGTTTCATTGCCGCTACAAATGCAAATATACAAGAAAAGATTGCAAATCAAGAGTTTAGAGAAGATCTCTTCTTTAGATTGCAAACCGTGCCTATTAAGATTCCACCTCTAAAAGAACGCACAGAGGAGATTCTACCCCTTGCAATGAGTCATATTAATGATGTTTGCACACATTATGGCTTTAAGCAAAAAACCTTTAGTGAAGCAGCCCAAGCAAAAATGCTTGCATATACATGGCCGGGTAATATACGCGAGCTTTTAAGTGTTGTAGAACGTTCGTGTATTTTAAGCGAAGGCGATATTATACAAGACAATGATTTATATCTTGATGAACGAGAGAAAGGTTTATTTAGTTAAAATGATTATAAAAAGTTGCAATCTTATTGCAAAATAAAAACTTCAATAAAAGCAAAGTAGCAACACTATAGAATAAAATTTTAGAATCTAGGTAAAAGCATATTAGATTCTATAAAAAGCATAAAGAAAATAATTGCAAGAAAATCTAAGCTCTAAACAGAGTTTTCAAATTCCATACAATATATAATCAAAAATAGAAAAACTTTTTAGCAATTTCATTGTGAATACAAGAAAGCTATCAAAATTTGTGTTATAAAACCACAGAACCTAAAATATAAAATGAGTAGAAAGATAAGTAATGATAAGCATACCTATATATAAAGCTTTTTAGAATCTAAGCAAAAGCATAATAGATTCTATAATTTTT
>JARHZY010000010.1 GCA_029264655.1 Helicobacter sp.
GAGAGTTTCACACAAGAACAACTTATGGGTATGGTGGGCTTAGCTGATTTTAGTGCGGTTGCAATGGGTAATGGTTGGAAAGATACCGATACCTTTAGATTGGGGCTTACTTATGTTGGTAAAAGATTGAGATTAATGCTATCTGCTGCCTATGATAAAGCACCTGTGCCACAAACTGCTATTGGGATTCCAGATAGCGATGGCTATATGATAGGTATTGGTGCTAAATATAATTTGCGTGATTTTGATGTGGGTATAGCCCTTAGTAATACCTTTAAAGATAGCTCAAGTAGTATATATGCTAGTGGTGGAGTAGGGCAGTTAAGGATTGCTACATTTTCTTTAGGTTATCGTTGGTAATGTGTAGTTAATGGCATTTTAGTTGCAATTCTCTTGTATTTGCTATAAAATATGCGATAATTATATTATGACTTGGTTATAATATGGTATTTTTATTTAAGGAAAGCTATGAGTAGAAAATTGCTTAGCTTAGGGTATATTTATGAAATGATTGGTAAGCATGAAGAAGCACTAGTATTTTTTGAGCAAGTGCTTGAGAAAGATTCTAAAACTTTAAGCACAGAGCTTATTAAAGAAGCAAATTTAGGTGTGAAAGCTAATGAAATGGCATTAAAATTTCGCAAAGATAAAAGTCTTATCACAAAAAACTTAGATATGAAACTTATGCAAGAAAAAATTGCCATATTCAAAGAGAATCCAAAAAATTTAACAGGGTGGTTTAGCCAATGGAATTAAAAGATGTTGTATTGCAAACGCTTAATGAAATTGAAAATAGCGTTGATGAAAAGGGTTTTAAGGATATAAGGCTTGGTGTTAATACAGGCGAAGCTGAATTTTTACATAGCTTTAAAGAACGTATTTTTGTGCTTTTTGAAGGATTAAGGCAAGAAGATTTATGGTTGGAAAATAGCGATGATGCCCAAACACAAATCCAAACAAAATTAGATCTTATTCTTGGATTTTTACAATTCCAACTAGCCTTGCTTGATGCACGGCTTGAAGTGCTTGATAAACGTAGTTTTGAAATGGGGCAGGAGCTATAATCGTATATTAATATACTCCAAAATATTTGCATATATTCATGGGGCTAAAAGTAAATTACAATAGTGCTTGCACCATGCCATATGTTAAAATATTATATAAAATAATTATGGTAATGTAATATGTAGAGATTCTGCCATAAGCTTTGCTACTTGCATAAATTGCATATCACTAAATGCTATATTATGGAAATATAACAATGCAAGTGCACCTTGATATATAAGCATTGCTTTACCATCAAGGGTATGCGTATATTGTTTAGCTAATCCACAAAATGGTGTATCGCCTTGTTGATACATTAAATCATAAGCAAGCATACTTTTTTGTAGTAATGGTGTTAAAACATCTTTTGGCATTGGTAATACTCCATTAATACTTGCACTTGTTGCATTAATGATAATATCATATTGTTTATTGTGTGTGTTAAGCATATCAAAGCTCATTGTTTCGCCAAATTGGGCAAAGTATTGTAATTTCTCTTTACTTCTATTTGCAGTAGTGATGGCAATACTATGTTGTGCTAATACCATTGCTATACTACGCGCACTACCTCCAGCCCCAAGTAGCAAGATATGTTTGGGTTGGTAATGTTTAATTGAATGGTAAAAACCTTCTGCATCGGTATTATATCCATTGAGTTTTTGATTTTTGCATACAATGGTATTTACTGCACCAATTTTATTTGCAATACCTTCAATATTATCAAGAGATTCAATACATCGCTCTTTAAAAGGTAATGTAATATTAACCCCAGATAAATCACTTGATAAGATAAATGTGCGTAAATCTTTTGAGCTTATATCTTGGGGTAGGAAAAAGCGAGTATAAAAAGAGTGTAAGCCTAGTTTTTGTAATGCATAATTATGTATAAGCGGTGAGAGTGAATGCTTGATTGGATTGCCAAGCACTGCAAAAAGTTTAATTAATGGTTGTGTATGCTGTTCTTGCATAGAATCTCCTTTTTTGAATTGTAATTAAAATTTAGATTCTAGCATATAGAATGTATAAATAAAAATGTAAAACAATTAAAAAGGCAAGAATATTGCCTACATAAAAACAAAGAGATTATTACAATAGATACATTTATGGATTATGAAAACTATGTTACAATATGGTATAAAATTTTTAGTATTTTATATGCAGTTGCATTTATTATTGAGCGAACCTAATTAAAGAAAGGAGATAATATGCTTGAAATTCTCAATGCGTACAGAAACCCTATTGTTGGCATAATTGCATTGCTTTTTATGGTGGCATTTGTTTTTTTTCTTGATTCATTAAAACGACAACGTGCCTACCAACGCAAAAAAAATCTTATTGATAATTTAGGCAAGCAGTTTAATAGTATAGATTTACACTATAATATCAATGAGTTTATTGCACATGCAAAGAATGCTACACAAACATTATTGGTTATTGCACAAACTTATGCAAAAGCAGGTGATTATGAACAAGCAATTGCTATCTATCAAACATTAAGTGAAAAACAACTTGAAACACATGAAAAGCTGGAAGTTTTAGAATTACTTGGTGATAGTTATTACAAGGCGGGTTTCTTAGAGCGTAGCAAAACAATCTTTTTAGAAATTTTACATTACTATCCACATAATATTCGTATTCTTGAATATTATATGCATGCATGTGAAAATCTTAAGCAATACACTAATGCTTTGCAGGCATTAGAGAGTTTAGAAGAACTTTTATATGCTCGCATAGATTCTACACTCAATGTTCAAAAGATATGGCACACAAAAAACTATCTTAAAACCATGCAAATATGCAATGATCATTATATGGCATTAGCAGAACAGCAAGAGCAGCTTCTAGTGCTTTATGAGCAAGATACAACATTGCATAGGATTATCTTAGGGCATTTTAAGCTTTACAATGTGGCATTATTTTGGCAGAAGATTCTAACTTCAAATAATACTATGTCTTATATTGATATTTTATGGCATTTTCAAAAACATGAAGTGCCACTTGAGTTTATTGCAAAGCATGCTGATTTGCTTGCAATTTACCATGCAAAAGGTTTTATAGATGGTTACCAAAAAACTACAAATTTTACACTTGAAGTATTACAGCTTTTACGCATATATTCTCATATAAAAGCAGATATTAGCTTTGTTTATAGTTGTCATACTTGTAAAACGCAAACTCCATTTTATACATATCGTTGTCCTGCTTGTGCAGAGATTGCAACAATAGAACCCCTTTTGTTACCTACACAAATTTTAACATAGCAATATAGTAAAGGCGTAAGCTCTAATGGTGTATGATTTAGGTATGCCATTGTCTAAAATATGCTAGAATCTTTGGTTATTTTAGAATTTTATTCCTTGATACTATAAAGTGCAGTAGCTTTAGCATTAAAGTATTAAAATATTAAGATTCTAAAAATGAAATATAGAATCAAGGCACAATATGCAAAGTAATATTCGGAATTTTTCTATTATTGCTCACATTGATCATGGTAAAAGCACTATTGCTGATTGTTTATTGCAGGCATGCGGTAGTGTTTCTCAACGTGAGGTAAGCACACAAATGATGGATACTATGGACATTGAAAAAGAGAGAGGTATTACAATCAAAGCCCAAAGTGTGCGGCTTATATACGAACAAGATGGGGAATCTTATATTTTAAATCTTATTGATACGCCCGGACATGTAGATTTTAGCTATGAAGTATCGCGTTCATTAAAATCATGTGAAGGTGTTTTGCTTGTTGTTGATGCAAGTCAAGGCATACAAGCCCAAACGATTGCCAATGTATATATTGCCATTGAAAACAATCTTGAAATTATCCCCGTTATTAATAAAATTGATTTACCAGCAGCACAGCCAGAAAAAGTAATTACAGAAATTGAAGATATTTTAGGGCTTGATTGTTCTCATGCAGTGCTTGTAAGTGCAAAAACGGGACAAGGTATTGAATCTTTATTGCAAAGTATTGTAACCCTTATTCCTCCACCAAATATTGATAACACTAAGCCATTGAAAGCTCTTGTTTATGATTCTTGGTTTGATAATTATTTAGGTGCATTAGGACTTATTCGAGTTATGGAGGGACAGATAAAAAAAGGAGATATGGTAAAAACCATGAGTTCTAATAATGCTTATCAGGTTTTAGGATTGGCATATCCCCACCCACTTCATAAACAAAATAGCGAAATATTAAAAAGCGGTGAGATTGGCATTTTAAATCTTGGGTTAAAAAGTGTTACAGAAATGGCAGTTGGCGATACAATTACATTGCTTGATAATCCAACAAGCGTGCCAATAGAGGGCTTTATGCCTGCGAAACCTTTTGTATTTGCAGGTATCTATCCTATCGATACTGATAAATTCGAGGACTTACGCGATGCACTCAATAAATTAAAACTCAATGATTCTGCATTGCAATTTGAACCAGAAAGCAGTATAGCACTTGGGTTTGGATTCCGTGTTGGGTTTTTGGGGCTTTTGCATATGGAAGTTGTGAAAGAACGTCTAGAGCGTGAATTTGGACTTGATTTAATTGCATCTGCTCCAACTGTTGTATATGAGGTATATCTTACCGATGGTAGTGTTATTATGGTGCAAAATCCAAGTGAATTACCACCAGAACAAAAGATTGCTTGCATTAAAGAGCCATTTGTAAGAGCTACAATCATTACACCAAATGAGTTTTTGGGTAATATTATTGTGCTTTTAAATAATAAAAGAGGCGTGCAAGAACATATGGAATACTTAAATGAAAATCGCGTTATGCTTACTTATGCATTACCAAGCAATGAAATTATTATGGATTTTTATGATAAGTTAAAAAGCCAGACAAAGGGATATGCAAGTTTTGATTACGAGCCTATTGGGTATCGAGATGGCAATCTTATTAAACTTGATGTACGTGTAGCTGGAGAAGTTGTTGATGCATTAAGTGTTATTGTAGATAAAAGCAAAAGTTATGAACGTGCTAAAGCACTTGTATCCGCCATGAAAGAGATTGTGCCAAGACAACTTTTTGAAGTAGCAATCCAAGCAAGCATTGGCAATAAAGTTATTGCACGCGAAACGGTGAAGTCTATGGGTAAAAATGTAACAGCAAAATGCTATGGTGGTGATATTACACGAAAAAGAAAGCTCTTAGAAAAACAGAAAGAAGGTAAAAAACGTCTTAAAGCAATTGGTAAAGTAGAAATACCGCAAGAAGCATTCCTTGCAGTATTAAAGATCGATTAACTTCTATATTGTTTTTTATAGTATTTGTAAACAAACTATTTTATTATGTTTTTAGTGAGATATACTAAGCTATTACCAAAATAAATATTATATAATGATTTTATTTATCTTTGTAATTAAATTTCTATGTCTTTTCTCCTATATTGCGAATTTTATTGTGTGCATAATCCACAATACGCGGTGCAATTTGTTGGAGCGGTAGAATCTCGCGAACAGCACCAACTTCAATTGCTTTTTTAGGCATACCAAATACAACACAAGTTGCTTCATCTTGAGCGATAGTATATGCACCATTATCAAATAATTCTTTCATCCCAATCATGCCATCATCTCCCATTCCTGTAAGAATGATAGCAAGCGTATTTCTTCCTGATACATTATTAGCACTTCTAAAAAGCACATCAACACTTGGTCTATGGCGGCTTACACGATTCCCATTGCGTGGAGTAACATAGTATTTGCCACCCTCATGGCTAATGACTATATGTGCATCACCATTAGCTACATATGCACAATCATGTTGTAGTTGTGTTTTTGTATTGACTTCAAAAACACTAATTTTACTATGTGCATCAAGCCGTGCAACCAATGAAGCAGAAAAAAGTTTTGGAATATGTTGCACAACTACAATAGGTGGTAATCCTGTGGGTAAAGCTGAAAAAATTTTATTCAGTGCTTCTGTTCCACCTGTTGAACTGCCAATAACGACAAGTTTATCGCGAGATAATTGGCAGGGATTTTTTGGTAATATAGTATCTGGATGGTATTTTTGTTCCACTTGTCGCGATAGGATATCTTGTTTTTTATCGTCTTTTTGTAATGCCATATGCCTTACCTTTCCCCTATAACATACTTATTGTTGTTTCTGAATTTTTTACAAATATTTTATTGCCTAGACGTTCAAAATATGTGCCTAAGCCTAATATATCTTCTGAATGCCCTAAGTAAAGTGTGCCACCGAGTTTCAAAACATTATGTAATTTTGCAAGTATATTTTCTTGATCTTTAGGCTTAAAATAAATAAGAACATTGCGACAGAATACCATGTCAAATTCATTTGCACTAAAGGGATAACTTTTGTTAAAAAGATTGAGTTGCTGGAAAGTAACCATACTCTTTAATATACTTTTTACACGCAAAGATAATACTCCTTGCGGCAATGTTTTGAGAATATCAAAATATTTATCAATCTCTACCCAATCTGGAATCTTGTTGAGTCTAGAATCAAGTAGATATTCTCCTTTTTTTGCAAGTTCAAGCATGCCTGTATCAATATCTGTTGCTATAATTTTAATTGGTGAGCTTGAATTATAAAGTGTTTTTGCGTAAAGACAAGTAGCAGCAATAGAGTATGGTTCTTCACCGCTTGAACTTGCTGAACAAAAAATTTTTACCATACTATTACTACGCAAAAGTGGTATTAATGTCCGATTAAGCATATCATTAAAATGGTAGGCTTCGCGAAATAAATCAGTTTTATTGGTAGTAAAATTGTTAATAAAAGCTTGTCGTATCTGTGTGTTTGTTTTAACAAGCAATAAAAGATCATCGAGTGTTTTAATATTATGACAGATGGATTCTTTTTGTAATGCATTTATTCTATTTTGTATCATTGTTTGGCGAGTATCTGTAAGATAAATACCACAAATTTCATAGAGCACATCTTGAATCTGTCGTAATGTCCTAGAATCTAGCTTCCATGTTTGTTCTTTCAAATATTCCCCTTTTCAGAAAAACCTAGTAATTTGTTGAAATTTCCATATTTTTACATGTTTTCTACTATAATGTTAGCATATTTTTTTTAAGAAAAGGTGAAAACATGCGGCTTGGTGTTAATATTGATCATATTGCATACTTAAGAGAAACTAGAAAAATTAATGATCCTGATCCTCTTGAAGCAATTTTTATTGCAAAACGTGCAGGTGCAGATCAAATCACATTGCATTTGCGTGAAGATAGACGGCATATACATGATAATGATTTGTATCGTATTGCAGAATCAAGTTTTTTGCCTTTGAATGTTGAATGTTGCAGCACGAGAGAAATGATAGAATTAGTAAGTAAAGTAAAACCACATAGAGTAACACTTGTGCCTGAAAAGCGAAATGAAGTAACTACAGAAGGTGGATTAAGACTTGGTGAATATCTTTTAGAATCTTTAGAAATTTTGCATACCCATGAAATCGAAATTGCACTTTTTATTGATCCAAATAGAGAAAGCATAGAAAAAAGTGCATGGTTTGCACAACAAATAAATGCTCCTATTGCAGTAGAATTGCATACCGGTCGCTATGCTAATCTTTCATTAATGCTTTATTCTAATTTGGCACGTATGCACAATAGTATTGAAAGTCTTAATTTCTCAAGAAAAGATTTGCAGAATGCACTTACATATGAAAGAGACAATATTGCAACAATGGCACAAATGGCTTGTAATATGGGGCTACATGTATATGCAGGACATGGATTAAATTATATAAATGTTGCAACAATTGCACAAATACAAAGTATCACAGAATTAAATATCGGACAGAGCATTATTGCACGTTCTATATTTGTAGGCTTAGAACAGGCAATAAAAGACATGAAGGCATTGATTTAATAATGAAAATATTTACAAAACAATTGATTTTATTCTTATGATTAATGTTGATTTGTTCTATAAATAATAGAGTGTTATGAAATTAAAGAAAAATATTTTAGATAAGGAATTTATTATGGAAAAACCAATAGTAAAATTAAAATTAGTTGATTGGTGGTGTGCGGATACAGAAGAAGAATTTTATAATAATGTGTTTGTCCGTTTATTACAAAGAAAATATCATGTTGTCTATACCGATAAACCAGACTTTATTATTTATGGTCCTTTTGGGCATAAGCATTTAACATATGATTGTGTACGTATTTTTTATACAGGAGAAAATATCCGTCCAGATTTTAATATTGCTGATTATGCTATTGGGTTTGATTATGTTCTTTATGAAGACAGATATATACGCGCACCACTATTTTGGCTCTATCTTTATCACACTAGCATAAAACATTCAGATAATCACAATATGGATATATTTAATAAGAAAACAAAATTTTGTGGTTTTGTCGCTAGCAATGGTCATTATCTTACAGAAATGCGAGATAATTTTTTCGATGCTTTATGTTCATATAAACAAGTAGATTCTGGTGGGCGTTGGAAAAATAATATCGGTGGGAATATCGCAAATAAAATAGAATGGTTGCAGTCTTATAAATTTAATCTTTGCTTTGAAAATTCAAGTTATCCGGGTTATCTTACAGAAAAGCTATTTGATGCATTTGCGGCTGGTTGTGTGCCAATTTATTGGGGTGATACAAGTTTGCGTTGCCACAAAAATGCAAATAATATAGGCATAAATACTACCATCTTACAAGATATTAAAGATATTGAAACTAAGGGGGAGTGGGGGCAACAGATTGCGTTTGATATGCGTATTCCAAATATTCCTACACATTTGCTTGAATATGAAATAAACCCAAAAGCTTTTATTAATGCACATAATTTTCCAACCTTTAAGGAATTAATAGATGAGATAAAACGTATAGATAATGATGATAAAGCTTTTAGAGAAATGTTGCAAGAACCTGTATTTTTACATGATTTCCAACCGCGTGAATTTTATGATGAAAAAGTTTTTCAATTTCTTGATTATATTGTATCACAAGGTCCAATTTATGCTAAGAGAAGAGGTGAGGGGCAACACCTGCAATCTTATAGAGATTTTCTGCGTGAAGCTGCAATATATAAACATGTGTCGTCTCCTTTTCTTCAATATTGCCTGCGACATAAAAATATCATTGAAGCAATACATAATATCACAACATTGCCTAGAAATATTTTGCGTCGCATACGTGGTAAATAAGGGTTAATAGACTTTGGCTTATAGTCACAATTAATAAAATACATTAGTTGCTAAATAATGTTTGTTCTTTATCTTTTAGATACCATTTATTATTTATTTCAAAAGCAAGTTCTTGCAATATATCTCTTATCATTTTTTTATTTGCTTGTACACCATTTTTTGAAAGCGGTATAACTTCAAACACAATATCATCAAATTGCAAACCAATTTTATCTTTTTTGGCTCTACCTAATTTTGCCCTAATAAAATATTCTACTCTTTTTTCTAAATCAATATTATAGTTACTAAAACTTGAGTGTTCTCTTAAATGGTATTTTTTATCTTCATTACACTCAAATCTTTCATTAATAGCAGGAATAAAACTCTCAAACTTTCTAGCAATTCTATCAATATAATTTCCTTCAACCGCCTTAATCACAAGCTCATTCCATATTTCATTTAGACTTGCACCATTATGTTCTACAATAATGGCTTCAATATCTTTAAACATTTGCTCCATTATATCTTCGCCAACTTCAAGCTTTACTCTTGCTTTAGCATTATCAACTTTTTTGAAGTAAATAATAATTTGCCCACTTAATACGGTGCTGGGATTTTGCACCTTTTTAAAACTTTCTTGCCCATTATCTTGTCTTATGCTACCCACATATTCAAATCCCAAATTCTCTGCACTATCGACCAAAATTTGCCATAGTTTTGGATCTTGATGTTGAAATACAAACGCCAACCATCTATTAAACTTTAGAACACGATACATTTCCTTAAGACTTCTTTTCATTAATTCATAGTAGTCATATCGCGATTTTTCAAGACTCCCTTTTTCTATACATTCTTTTTCTCTTAATGTTTTGTCTATTGGAAAATCAAACCATACATTCCACATTGTGCTTAAATCAAGATAAGGTATTTTAGCTCCATATGGAGGATCAGTATAGATAAAATCTATACTTTGGGATTCTATTTCTTTAAGATTTGTTGCATCAGCTTGAAATATCTTATCACCATTAATTTTATGTAAAATAGAATCCTTTTTTCCATATCATCTCTTTGATGGAGCAAGCAACCTTTAAAGTCTTTAATGACTTGCTGTAATGGGTGGCAATATGAATTATAAAAATAAGGCGAAGTGGCGAGCTCTTTTTTACCTTTTATTACTCTTTGGATTTTTCCTTTAAAAATTTCAATAAT
>JARHZY010000042.1 GCA_029264655.1 Helicobacter sp.
TATTTGAAAATAGAATATGCAAACTTAAAAGAATTTTTTATCATTACAAATTCCCATATATTTTCTGTTTGTTTAGTTAAAAGCAATTATGTTGTTATTGCTTTGTTTCTTAATCTTTAAAATGAAGTAATTATGATTTGCTAAGGAATCTGTAGATATATAATAAATCTCATAATGATTTGTTTGGGGTTTTAAAATAGCAATGTGATACATATTATGTAATTTTAGTTTTTGTTGCTAGTTTTTAATTATTTATTTTTATTGTTATGGGCTTGTTTTACATTAATATAGAATTTTGCATATCAAATTAACAAAAATATATAAATACCATAACATGATTACAATAAATAACCTATAAAAAATACACAATGTTACTTTAATGCAATAAAAAGTGATATTTAAATTCAAGGGTATATCTAAAAAAGTGTTAATGGAGTTTAATCTGCATAGTTAATATAACTAAGCAGATTGAATCTGAAAAATTAGAAAGTGCAACTATGGAAGCATGTTGTAAGTGCGATAAAGGCAAGTATTTAAATATTTTTAATAGAGCGAGTCATGACACTATCAATTAAACCATATTTTTGTGCCTCATTTGCACTCATATAAAAATCCCTTTCACAATCTTGTGTAATCTTTTTTACGCTTTGTCCTGTATTTGTTGCTAAAATATCATTAATAATTGTTTTTAATCGTAAGATTTCTTTTGCTTGTATTTCAATATCTGTTGCTTGTCCGCGTGCACCTCCTAATGGTTGGTGTATCATAATCCTAGCATGCGGGAGTGCATAACGTTTTCCTTTTGTCCCGCAACTTAAGAGAAAAGCCCCCATAGAAGCTGCCTGTCCAACACATATTGTGCAAATATCTGGCTTAATGTAGTTCATGGTATCATAAATACTAAAACCACTTGTAACGCTACCACCAGGTGAGTTAATATACAAAAAGACATCTTTTTGTGGATCTTCTGCTTCTAAAAAAAGTAATTGTGCTACAATGGAGCTTGCAACCGAATCATCGATTTCACTGCTTAGCATAATGATTCTATCTTTAAGTAAGCGTGAGTAAATATCATAACTACGCTCTCCTCTGCCTGTTCTCTCAATAACATAAGGGATATAATTCATATTTTACCTTTCAAAATGAATTTTTATATTAAAAGTATTCTATTATTATAGCTGAAAAAGGCAATAAATATATCAAATTGTTTTTTGTTGTTTTTTTATAAAATGATATATTTTAAAATGCTTTTGCTGAAGAAATATATTTCAATATGTGTTACCAAAAAAATAAAAGCATTATGCACTTGATTTTTAGTAAATACGCTTAAGCTTGAAGTTCTTGAAAAGTAGCTGCTATTTTTGTAATCACATTATCAATAATTTCTTCATTAAAAGGTTTGCATATAAAGCTTGTTTCAAATTGAGATGGTGCAAAATTAACACCTTTTTCAAGCATTTTTGCATGAAATTTCGCATAAAATGTAGTATCTGATTGTGCTGCACTCTCCCAATCTTTTACTTCATTTTGCGTAAAAAAGAAGCCAAGCATACTCCCACGAACGCAAGTTTGCACAGGAATGTTATATGTCTTAGCTGCCTTCTCTAAACCATTTGTAAGTCTTTTTGCCAAAGATTCTAATCTCACATATAAATCTTTATCTTGTTTAATTAGAGCAAGTGTAGCAAGCCCTGCACTAACAGCAATAGGATTGCCGCTAAGTGTGCCAGCTTGATATACACCACCAAGAGGTGAGAGCATATCCATAATATCAGCCCTACCTCCAAATGCAGCAAGAGGCATACCACCACCTATAACCTTACCATAAGTGCTTAAATCGCCTTTGACTCCATAAAATGCATAAGAACCCTGCAAGCTTGCTCGAAAGCCACTCATAACTTCATCAATAATTAATACAATTTGATTTTCATCGCATAATGCTCTTAAACCTTGCAAAAATGATTTTGTAGCAGGCACAAGCCCCATATTACCAGCAATTGGCTCTATAATAATACACCCCACATTACCACTATGTTTTATACATTCTTTTACAGAATCTAAATCGTTATAACGTGCTACAAGTGTATGTTTTGCAATATCTTGTATAACGCCTTTTGAGCTTGTTTCACCGAAAGTGGCAAGCCCACTACCACTTTTTACTAAAAGGCTATCACTATGTCCATGATAACAACCTTCAAATTTTATAATATCATCTTTACCACTGAAAGCACGACCAAGCCTTATTGCACTCATTGTGGCTTCTGTGCCACTATTAACAAAACGGATTTTTTCTACCCCTTCGCAAACACTAATAATTTCTTTTGCAAGATTTGTTTCTAATTCTGTTGGTGCTCCATAGCTTAAACCTTTTGCTACAGCATCTTGGACAGCTTGCACTACGAGACTATCGCTGTGCCCCAATATAAGAGGTCCATAACTTTGCACAAAATCTATATAGCTATTATTATCTTCATCAATAATATATGCACCTTTTCCTTCTTTAATAAATCTAGGAGTCCCTCCAACACTACCAAATGCACGCACAGGGGAATTTACACCACCAGGAATTACCTGCTTTGCCTCATTAAATGCATTAATACTATGTAAGATTGTTTGCATGTTGCTCCTTTTCAATATAATTTTATGGGATTCTATCGTGTTTAATTGAATTTCAGCAAATTAACGCTATAATAAACAATATATTATACATATTTTTCATACCAATAAAAGCATGTAGCTAAAAACACTTTTATTGATTGTGTGCTATTTTTTTAAAAAACTATATGTAATAGTGTTTTATTTTTATATTAAAAGGCTTTTTTAAATTCTATGCAAACTCTAACCACACAAATAAAAATGCTTTTACATACTCTTTTTGCGTCAGTACAAATGAGCGTGCAACTTATGTTTTTATATGCTATTGTTATTGGGAGTGCAACTTTTATTGAAAAATATTATGGCACAATTGTAGCTATGGATGTTATTTATACATCATGGTGGTTTGAGATTCTCAATGTATGGCTTGCCATTTTACTTTTAAATTGTATGATTCAAAGCATTCGCTTTAAAATGTTTCGTCCTAGTTTGCAAATTTTTCATTGTGCCTTTTTACTTGCATTGATTGGGGCAACAATAACGCGTTATTATGGTTTTGAGGGGCACATGACTTTACGCAATGGAGAAACAAGTAATATTGTTGTATCGCGTGAGCGTATGCTCCATGTTTTTGTAAGCGATAATGTGCAAAATATAGCACCACATGCATTGCAAACGCTTGATATAGATTCTATGCAAGGTGTTTTACAAACTTTTGCAATGCCGCTTACACCCTATCGGCACAAAAGCATAGATTACACAATGCAAGCTTACAACAAAACATTGCATATACATTCTGTTGCAGTGCATAACAAGTCAAATGAAATTACTGATAATCTTTATGAAGCTGTGCTTGAAGTGAGTTTTGGAAATGAAACACGTTATTATAATTTGCTGAATAATGGACAGATACTCGGAGCACAATTTGGCGATAACCTTGTTATTTTGTCATGGCAAAGTAGCAAAACAAAGCTCCCTTTTAGTATCCAATTGCAACAATTTTATCTTGACATGTATCCGGGTTCTGAACGTCCGTCATCATATTCATCTGCAATTATGGTAATTGATAAAGACTTAGAATCCCCAATGCCTTATGAAATATATATGAATCATGTGCTTGATTATAAAGGATACCGCTTTTTTCAAGATAGCTATACAACAGATGTAGTTACACTTAGTGATGGCACAACAAAAGAGGAGCATAATGGCACTATATTATCTGTTAATAAAGACCCCGGCAAGATCCCAACTTATGTTGCTTATGGTATGATGATTTTTGGTGGTTTATGGCTTTTGTTTGATAAACATGGACGTTTTATGAAGTTGGGACGAGCTTTAGCAAAATTACATGTTGTGGTGATATTATTTTTTTTACATATTGCAATTACACCAATATATACATATATGCTTGCATATATTGTTTAAGAAAACAAAATTTTATATAAATTTGTAGAAAGAATGTATATAAATGACATATTTGGAAGCAACAAAGGAAGTGTTGTAAGATGTAATTACTCCATTAATTTATATGCAAATTTTGGAAATAGTCCTTTTTAGATGTTTAATAATTATTAAATTAATCCATAAATTTTATTCCTAATATTACTAAGCTAATTATATAAGAACAAAGTAGTTAAACCATAAGAATACCGCTATTGTAAATGATTGTACCTTTTGTTAATAAGGATTAAGTTACTTTATTTTTCTAATTGGAGAATTAAAACATAAATCATAATGAGAGGCAAGAAAGTATTAATATTGTATATATTATAAAAAAATGTTGTTGGATTACATGGCTTGTAAAGTTATGAATAAGAAATGCGGGATGGATAAAATATAAGCTATGGCAATATTAGGCTATTGCTTCACAAACTTGTAATACCACAAGACTATTCATTGCGTAAAACCTGTAATGCATCAATTTGGCTAGCTTTTTTGGCTGGATAATATGATGAAATTGCAACAATAGCACATGCACCAAGAATAGTCCATAATAAATCTGTCCAAAGTAATTCTATGGGTAAATGTGAAACGCCATAAACATCTGCAGGAAGAGGGACAATATTAAATGTTTTAAGAATCCACATTACAAAAAATGCCCCAATAACTCCAAACATAATACCACTACCACCAATCACACCACCTAAACGAAAAAAGAGTGTGCGGATATGCTGTTTATTTGCCCCAAGACTAATAAGCAATGCGATTTCTTTGCGTCTATTCATAACAACCATCAACAATGAGCTAATAATATTAAGACTTGCCATAAGGATAATAAGCATAAGCACAAGAAATAATGCTCTTTTTTCTAGCTCCATTGCAGCAAAGAAATTACCATTTTGTTCCCACCATCCTTGTGTATCAGCATACACTTTCTTACCAGTCTCTTGCATATAGATTTGGATAGCATGGCGAATAGATTCTATATCTTTCATAGGTTCATTAGAAAAGATATGGAATCCATCATAAGCGGTAGCATTCATATTGCGTAATATCTTTAATGCTTCAAATGAAGTATAAGCTATAGAATTATCATAATTACGCAAGCCACTTGTAAAAGTACCATCAACTGCAAATTTTTTCATTTTTGGTGTAAGTGCTATGCCTGTTGGGGCAAGTTCAGTAAAAATGAGTGTTACTTTTTCATCACTAGCAAGCCCAAGCGAATAGTAAAAAGCTTCACCCATTATAAGATTAAAAGTATTGTTAAAGTGCTTTACATTGCTTTTATAAAGCACTTTATTAACAGCACGTTCTTTTGTTAAATCTATACCATAGACAACAAGCGGAAAAATTTCACCATTCATGCGTATAACTACCTGCGTTTGCATATATGGACTAAATTTTAAGTTTGGAAATTTTTGCTCAAGATAATGTAATAAATCTGGCGATAACCCTTTATTAGAGGTTGCAAAAATAGTAATGGGATAATTCATTATAAAGAGTTTATGTTCAAATTCTTTTATCATGCCATTCATAATACTCATTGTTACTAAAAGCACCATTACGCCGACGCCAACACCAAGAAACGCTAAAATAGCAGTTATGGAAATAAATGGTTGCGTTTTGTCAAATTTCAAATAATGCCGCAAGATAAAAGTAATAAGTTGGGTATTTTTCATGCAGATTCCTTTATGGGGCAAAAAAGTAATATGCCTTATTTAAATAGCTATAAACCATAATTTTAGTATGGCTTAAAAATAACCATAATGTATAAGTCCTTGCACAAGGAAAAAACCACCAACACACAATATAACAAAAAGGATAAAGGCTAGCACAAAAGCCCCACCACCAGCACTTTTAAATTTTTTGAAATCAATTTGCAAGCCTAATGCAGTCATTGCCATCGTTAAACAAAATGCAGATGCAGTTTTACAAAGGACAACAATACTATCAGGTAAGGTAATATAGGAATGCAAGACAACAACAGCTAAAAACCCAAATGCAAACCATGGGATATGTAAATGCCTCTTACCTCCTTCTTTTGTTTGGCTAAAAAGTAAAGGCACAATAAGTAGCATAGGAATAAGTAGGATAACGCGTATCATCTTTGTAATAAGTGCAAATTTTGCACATTCATCAGAAATCGCATCACCAGCCCCAACAACATTGGCGACTTCATGCAATGTTAAACCAATATATAATCCCTCTTGTGTATGATTGAGTGGGATGAGATTATTTACATAGAGAATTGGGTACATAAACATACCAATAAGTCCAAAAATAACTACAGTGCCAACAGCAATAATGCCTTTATAAGGTTCAGAGCGTAAAGAAGATTCCATAGCAAGCACAGCAGCAGCTCCACAAATTGCACTACCACCACTTACCAAAAGTGCAATTTCCCTATCAAGCTTTAACCATTTTACACCAATCCATACACCAACGATTAGAATAAATGCCACAACAAATATACATGCAAGAACACCAACAAAACCTACTTGCCCAATCTCTGCAAGAGAAACATTAAAACCATAAAGAATAATGCCAAAACGCAATATTTTTTTTGCACTAAAAGTAACACCAAGTCCTATATCATCATGCTTTTTATGATAAAAAAAGGAGAGTAAAACACCAAGTAAAATTCCAATAATAAGTGGTGAAAGAGAGAGAATTTTAACTGCAGGAATTCGTGCGATAAACATACTAGCAAGTGCAAGCAAAGCAACCAATATGATACCAATTGCATAATTCTTTGTAACATTTTTTTGCATATGTTTCCTTTATTTAAACTAGCTTTGCATTACATAAATAACACAACTTTACTATTACAACAAAATTTTACAAACTTTTTAACAATATGCAACAAAAATAAAATTTAATAATAAAAATGTAACTTTTTGTATTTTATGTCAAAATAACATGCAATACAAATGTTAAACATTACTTGATGCTTGGTGTTAATATAAAGCAAATCATTTTGTATTGTTTAAAGCTATATAATTTTTAGTTACACTTTTAATAAATAAATAAAAAGGATATTGTTATGGTAGAGCGATATGCCCGAGAAGAGATGAAAAAACTTTGGGATATGAATGCAAAATATTCAGCATGGTTGGAAGTAGAAAAAGCATTAGTGCGTGGATGGAATAAACTAGGATTAATTCCAGATTCTGATTGTGAAAAAATTTGTAAAAATGCAAAATTTAATATTGCACGAATCGATGAGATTGAAACTATTACAAAACATGATTTAATTGCTTTTACCACAAGTGTAGCAGAATCTTTGGGGGAAGAATCTCGTTGGTTTCATTATGGCATTACAAGTAGTGATTGTGTTGATACAGCTGTAGCATTACAAATGCGAGATTCCTTACAAATTATCTTAAATGATATAAAAGAGCTTATGGTTGTTATAAAAAGGAGAGCTTATGAACACAAAGATACACTTATGGTGGGACGTAGTCATGGGATTCATGGAGAGCCTATTACTTTTGGGCTAGTTTTAGCGATATGGTATGATGAATTAGGACGTCATTTAAAAGCCCTAGAATCTACACTTGATGTAATTAGTGTGGGACAATTAAGTGGTGCAATGGGTAATCTTGCTCATACGCCTATTGAACTTGAAGAATTAGTGTGTAAAGAACTTGGTTTAAAAGCTGCTCCAGCAAGCAATCAAGTCATACAAAGAGATAGATATGCAAGGCTTATGAGTGATTTAGCACTTTTAGCGAGTAGTTGCGAAAAATTTGCTATAGAAATAAGACATTTACAACGCACAGAAGTTTATGAAGCAGAAGAATATTTTGAAGTGGGGCAAAAAGGAAGTTCAGCCATGCCTCACAAACGCAATCCAATTCTAAGTGAAAATATTACGGGACTTTGCAGAATAATTCGTAGTTTTGCCATTCCAGCAATGGAAAATGTAGCATTATGGCATGAACGCGATATTAGCCATTCAAGCGTAGAACGTTTTATTTTACCTGATAGCTTTATTACAACCGATTTCATGCTCCATCGCCTAAAAGGATTATTGCATAAACTTGTTATATATCCTAAAAATATGATGAAAAATCTAAATCTCACGGGTGGTTTGGTATTTTCTCAAAGAATCTTGCTTGAATTACCTAAGAAAGGTGTAAGTCGCGAAAATGCCTATAAAATTGTGCAAAGAAATGCGATGAAAGTTTGGGAGGATTTACAACAAGGTAAAGCAGCTATTAACCAACAAGGTGAGAGTTTATATTTACAATATTTATTAGCAGATTTAGAGCTTGTCCAGCTTATTGGCGAATCTGCTGTGCGTGAATGTTTTGAGTTTAGTTATTATACAAAAAATGTTGATTTGATTTTTAAAAGAGTATTTGAGTAAATTATAAAATAAAATACATAAGTAGTAGTTTTACAACAATGCTATAAAGACTTATACGTTTCAAAGCTAGTAAATGTGAAGTGTTATAAATGATTTTTATTTCATTAAAATTTGCTTTATTTTTCTGTCTATTCCTTATTGTTTCCTCTAGGCTATTCTTTAAGTCTTGCCATATTAAAGAATCCATTTTATCCACTAATTTCACATGCTCTTTATGCTTGCCATATGTGTTCTCTCTTTGTGCTAGTATATCTTTGGCTTGTGCTAAAAAATCATTATATTTAGTAACCATAATCAACCTTTTATGTAAAAGCTTAATTATTGCGTATTTTGTAAATGAATTATAGGGGGTAATTTACAATGATAAATTATTGTAAAAATATGTAGTTTTCAAGGAATGCGTGTAGTTTAATAATTTTTTTCATTTAGCATTCTATATAATTCACAGCCATCTTGATTTCCTAAATCACATGCTTTACCAAACAATTCTTTTGCCTTAGTAAAATCTTGCTTTACGCCCAATCCATCATAATATAAACGCCCAAGACCAAAACAACCGCCACCATTATTTAAAATACATGCTTTACCAAACAATTCTTTTGCCTTAAAATAATCTTGCTCTTTATAATATAAAAGCCCAAGACCAACACAACTATTACTATCATTTAGATTACATGCCTTTGATAATTTTTCAACACCATTAGCAAACAAACTACCCATACAAAAAATTGCAATCGTTATATATCACATATAACCCTCCTAAAGAAAATGAGAAAATTATATTTGACCTTTTAATATATCTTTTGTTTTTATAAAAGCATAATAATATTTATAGATATAAAATGATTGTAAAACCTACTCTAAGAATATCTTGGAATAAAATTTATTCATTGTGCATAATTATAGACAATATAAAATTACATTAGTTTGTAAAGACAAGACAGCAATTAAAATAAATCTCATTATATAATAATGCAAAAATAAACTTTGAAAATATTCTAAAACACTAGATAATATATAGCCCCTACAATAAAATACTTAGATTATAACAAGAGTTTTAAGTAAGATGCAAGAAAGAATGTATATAAACAATAAATAAACTTTAAGCCAAAATATAAAAACAGATTCTTAGATTCCTAATTAATTACTTAGAAACTAGAATAAGTCGTATGTTTATTAGCATAAAATATTAAGAATTTTATATAATCATATCTCATACAAACCACAACCTAATGTTCTTCCCCCATAATAACACATGTAATACCAATGAAGCCAAGTGTTATCCCTAGATATTCCTTGAGAGTGAGTTCAGGCGGAAAGAAAAAAAATGATACAAATAAAATGCCAATCATACCAACAATTTCCCATACTGAATATGCTACCCCTAAAGCAATTTTACGTAGTGCAAGCGACATGCAATAATATGAAAGTGCAATCATACACAATAAAATGCCTTTTGCTATTACAGCAGGAGTAATTTTTAGCATAGCGATTTGCACAAAACCATCACTGCCAAAAGGCTCAAGCCATAATGGAATAGCTTTAAGCACGGTAAGACCGCCAATTTCAAGTAAAATTGCAACAATAAGAAAAAACCATGCAATCTTGCGTGTTTGCACTATACCCGTATTAACTACATTTTGTGAAGTATGCTGCATATGTATTCCCCTAAAGCAAACTTTGTGTATCAATATAAGGCAATGCAAAACTTGTAGCAATAGATTTTAAAGCAATTTTACCATCATATGCATTTAATCCTCCAATTGCTCCGGGCATTTTCAGCATTTGCTTCCATCCATAATTAGCGATACATTGGATATAAGGCAGTGATTCATAAGAATATGTGATACTAGAAGTGCGTGCAATCACACCGGGTATATTAGGCACACCATAATGCAATAATCCTTCTTCAATATAGGTTGGCTCATCGTGCGTTGTTTGCCGTGCAGTTTCAATACAACCACCAAGATCTACAGACACATCTAAGACAACACCACCTTTTTGCATAAGTCTTAAATGCTGGCGTCTAATCACTTTTGGCGTAGCAGTAGCAGGCACTAAAACTGCACCAATCACAGCATCAGCATCTTGCATGGCTTGGCAAATAGAATCTTCATTGGCATATAAAAGCTTTATTTTATGTGTTAATACAAGAGGATGATTGGCAAGTTTTTGTGTATCAATATCAAGCACCCATACATCAGCACCCATACCTACCAATACACGTGCAGCATTCATACCAACTGCACCACCGCCAACAACAACTACTTTTGCTGGTGCAACACCAGCACACCCACCTATAAGCACACCGCGTCCCCCATAATTTGTAGCAAGTAGTGTAGCAACATGTTGTGCGGCAAATTTCCCTGTTACCTCACTCATAGCAGCCAATACAGGATAATTTCCTTTAGGTCCGGCAATAGTTTCACCACATATTGAAGTAACCTTAGAATCTACAAGTGCAGTTGCAAGCTCTCTTGAATAAGCAAGATCAAGAAAACTATAAAGTATCATATCATTACGCAAATATTTAAACTCACTTTCAATGGGTTCTTTACATTTAACAATTAATGTAGATTGTTCCCATATTTGCTTTACATTGGATATAATTTTTGCCCCAGCACGTTCATAATCTTCATTTGTGTAGCCTATAGTATTACCTAATCCATCTTCCACATAAATAATATGTTCTGCATTGGTTTGTTGCAATAATGCTACATCGCTTGGCACAAGCCCTACTCTGTGTTCATGATTCATAATTTCTTTTGGAATGCCAATAATCATTGTATCTCCTTATTACTTTAAAGAAGGGTTCATAATTGAAACTAATATTATAGCGTAATATTGCAGAGAATGCATGTTCATATTACACAATGCTTAGTTTTATAAACAATATCCCATAACACAATATAAACAAAGAGCTATTGCTAATACAGAAATAGCAGTATGCCTAAAAAGCCACACAATAAACTAAAAATATGATAAATTGACTATTTTAGTATATTTATATAATTTTTCTAAGTTTTTTTAATAAAAAAAGTTTATATAAATTGACTAAACTTTATAAAATTTTAGCAATTTTTTATATCAAGTGCTAATTTATTTACTTTTTATGTTATAATACCATTCAAATTTTTGCAAAATGAGGTTTTGCATGAGTATGAAGCAAGAGTTACTTATTGGAATTATTCAAGAGTATATTAAAAATAAAGAGCCTATTGGTTCAGAATTTTTAAAAACAAAACAAAATCTTCGTATTTCATCTGCCACCATTCGCAATTATTTTAAGATTTTAGAAAAAGAAGGTGCGTTATTCCAACCACATATTAGTAGCGGGAGAATACCTACAAACACTACACTATATGCTTATTGGAAAAATGCATTAAAACATATATGCCAAAGCAATTTAGCAGTAGATGCATTGCAATTGCAAGCTTTAAGCACATATTATGGAATCTATTGTATTGTTATTCCAAAGCATGATAATTTTTTAGAATCTGTATTCAATACCCATAACTATCTTATTTTAAAATTTAGTCGTGGGGAAACACTTATCCAGTATTCTGAAGCATTAGCACGTTTTTTAGAATCTTTTATGCTTACAGATATTCATGATATTATGAAAGTTGCAAATGAAGTTGGTGCAGGGGAATTAAAACGCAAACTTATAGCGTTATCGCAAGTTGATTTCGAAGAGCATTGCTTTCGCTATGGTAGTGAATACATAGGCACTATGGCACAAAGTAATGCGACACATTATCTTGATGCAATGTATGGTAGGACGCTTTTGTCATGTAGTAATGGAATCTACTTTGACAAAATTGTATCAGCAGATTATATGGCAATCATTCATGATGTGCAATACATGAATGCAAAAACACAAAAAACATACCAAGCACGTATGATGTGTATTGGTGGTTTATTATGTGATTATAAGAATTTTTATGCAGAATTAGGATTTAATAATTTTGCATAAAGATTCTAAGAATCTTTAAAAACTTAAAAGAAAGGAGTATGTATGTCAGAAAAACATAATATAGCACAAGATACATTAGATGAAGTAAATGTATCTGAAGAATCATGCATACAGGCAGATAATGAGGAAAGCACCCAAGATTCCCAAGAGTTTGAGCAACTTGAAACTTCAGAGCATCTGCTTGAACAAAAAATTAAAGATTTACAAGATCAATATCTACGCACACATGCAGATTTTGAAAATGTAAAAAAGCGACTTGAAAAGGAAAAAGCCCAAGCCCTTGAATATGCAAATCAAAATATTTTAAAGGACTTGTTGCCCATTATTGATACGCTTGATAAAGCTTTAGAATCTGCAAATGCACTACCTAGTGGCGATAAGATTGCAGAAGGGTTGAATCTAACACTTGGCAATTTTAGCAAAGTGTTAAGCAAATATGGTGTAGAAGCAATTAGCACAGAAAATGGCTTTGATCCAAATTTGCATGAAGCTATTATGCAAGTAAAAGATGAGCAAAAAGAAGATGGCACAATACACCAAGTATTGCAAAAGGGTTATAAGTATAAGGAACGCACATTGCGTCCAGCAATGGTAAGCATTGTGAAAAATTAATGAAAGCTTGAGTGTAGCCCATTTTTTATTACTTTTGAGTAAAATGATTTTATGCAATATATGCTATAGAATCCTAATGTGCTCATAGTGATAACTACTAGATTTTATGCAAGAGTAATTTATTTTATAGCATTATTATCTAGCAGTTATATTATGTGGAATATGTTTGCAAAATTTTGGTTAGCTCTAATATTAACTAAAATTTTGCAAATCATATGTATCACATAGATAAAGAATGTATTTGCACTCACAATAAAACATGATATTGAAAGGATAAAATATGAGTAAAGTTATAGGAATTGACTTAGGAACAACAAATTCAGCGATGGCGGTTTATGAAGGCAATGAAGGTAAAATTATTGCAAATAAAGAAGGTAAAAATACAACTCCTTCAATTGTTGCATTTACAGATAAAGGTGAGATTTTAGTAGGTGAGCCAGCAAAAAGACAAGCAATTACAAACCCACAAAAAACTATTTATTCTATAAAAAGAATTATGGGATTAATGTTTGATGAGGATAAAGCAAAAGAAGCAGAGAAAAGATTGCCCTACAAAATAATTGATAGAAATGGTGCTTGTGCGGTTGAAATTGCAG
>JARHZY010000084.1 GCA_029264655.1 Helicobacter sp.
ATGAAGAAATGAAAAACTCTATAAAAAAATCAGATAGGCAAAATGCTTTTATCAAATTTGAAGCAGTATTAGAAAATTCATTTTTAAATCTTATGAATAAAGCAACAAAGGAAATAAGTGATTTTAGTATGAAACTCTTTAATGAATTTAGCACTAATAAAGCATTTAAAGAGAGTATTTCGCAAGAGATGTTTGCATATATAGAAGAAGAATTGGTATGAAAATAGCATATAGGGGGGGTATAAAAGATAGTTTAAAGCAACTAGAACTTGTAATATGTTTTCCATATCAATATGCCACATTCACTTTAGAATCTAAAAGCACAATAGCATCTATAAATCAAAAATTAAATCCGTAAAAATATATACTTGAGTTCAATAAGATAAATAATTTGACAGCGAGCAAAAGAAGTAAAAAAGTTTGTTTAATAAGGTATATTTGTGATAATAAATGGATATTTTAAGTAAAAATAATTTGCATTTATTAAAGAAAGCAATAGAGAATGTTAAGATAATTGTATATTATGGAAAATAGGCTATTTAAAGCATAAATACTAAAATTACACAATACGCTTAATACAAATAATATATAGATTCTATTAAAAACATCTAATCTTATCATATATTATATTTTGTGCATAATAAAGCAAACTTTATCAATAAAAACTTGAGAGAATACATAGATATAGCAATTTGATAAAATTTTGAGATGGTGCTTTATTTATAGAATTATAATTGATATAAAGATTCTTGCATTATATTAAGGTTTGGTTTTCTTTAAGTATGTAAAATACATATTTTTTATGGTTTGTGGATTAAAGGGAATAGTATGCAACAAATAAAAATAATAGAGCACAAAAAATATCGTAATATAAGCCTTTATATAATGTGGATTATATTGTATATGCATATATTATGCAACACACTATATGCCAAAAACAACGAAACAGAAGCAATGGTAAAACAACCTGTTGCAAATGTAAATATTGATGATGACCTAGATTCTATATTCCTTAATAGTAAAAGCATTCAGCTTGGAGATAAGCCTGTAATGATTGTTTTTGGTAAAGATGAATGCTATCATTGTAGTATTTTAAGTGCAAGTTTAATTGGCAATGAAACAATACAAGGCTACATTACTCTTAATTTTTTACCCTATTATATTAATCTTAGCGACAAGAAAAAACATACAATCCCTTATCTGAATCTTTCTGGTTTAAGCTCACTTGATACAGCAAGACTTTATAAATTAGAAGCTCTGCCACTCATTGTTTTTGTAAGCACAGATGGTAAAGAGATTATGCGTGTTGCTGGTTTTCCGGGTGAAAAGCGGATTATCCATCTTTTAGAATTTATTTATAATGATCTTTGGAAAAATTATGATACTCCAAAAGATCGTGTAAATGGTTTCTTAGAGTATGAAAAAGATTTAGCAAAACAGACAAATAAAAAATAATACAAGGTAGTTTTTTATAAAGTTGTTGTATAGTGAAAGGATTATGATATGCATAAGTTAGTATATGGAATTTTAATAGCAACATGCTATTTAGTGATTGGCTGTAAAGATGGCAATATTGCTATTAGTGATGGTAATGACAACACAAGTGAGCTTACTACAAAAATAGAAAACATTGATGTAGCAAGTTATGAGGGTTTAGAAGATGTTATTAGCAATAATGTACATATCCATTCAGAAACAAAGCCCATTATGCTTATTTTTGGTGTTAATAATTGCAAATATTGTGAGTTATTAAAACAAGATATGCGTAATAATGAAATATTGCATGCTTTTATAAAAGATAATTTTACGACATATTATATTAATATGAGTTATAGCAAGAATCATGAAATAGGCTATATGCAAAAAAGCATGAATACTGATGAATTATCTCGATATTACGAAGCCGTAAAAACTCCCCTTATTGTATGGTTAGAACCAAATGGCACAAAGATTCTAAGACTAGATGGTTATGATCCCAACTATTTTAATGCAATGTTGCATTTTATAAAAAACAAAGGCTATGGCAATGAGCAAGAAAGTGAAAAGCGTATGCGTATTTTTATAGAGCAATATACGCAAGGTAAATTGCAATCGTAATATTGCTTGCTTTTATATCAGTAGAGTATAAATCATAATCTGTGAAAATGGAGATATTATGGCAAAGTTCTTTGGGTTATTAAAAACTCTTCTTAACAATCTCTTTGTGTCCATGCCTTTAAGTATTTTTCTTATGTTGCTTTATGCAGTAGCTATTGGGTGGGCTACTTTTGTAGAAAAAGAGTATGGTTCTATTGTGGCACATGATGTTATTTACGCTTCATGGTGGTTTGAGCTACTCAATGTTTGGTTAGCCTTAAGCTTGATTGGCTGCATGCTAAAAAGTGCTCAATATGGCTTTAAAGTGAGTGTCCATACCTTCCATATTGCCCTTATTGTAATGATAGTTGGTGCTGGGATTACACGTTATTATGGTTTTGAAGGGCGTATGGTGCTTCAAGATGGTGAAACAAGTAATTTTATTGAATCTGATACAAATTTTTTAAATGTGTTAGTTAGCAATGAAATTAGCGAGCAAGGAACACAAAATGATATTTTACCATTAGAAAGTTTTAAAAAGGGTTATGATATTGCACTTAGTCCTTATGTCCGCTTTTCATCTTTTCATTTACAAACAAATGAAGCTTTTCAGCAACCGCTTACTATACATTCTGTTTCTGTCATCAATTATTCATTAAGCTCACTTTTTGAAAAAGCACAAGCAGAAAAAAGAGTAGTAAGTGAAGAGGAAATTGCTGCAAAAAAAAGAGAGAATCATTATGTAGCAAAATTTGAAGTAACATATAATGGAATCTCTCATACTATGTTGCTTTCCAATAGAGGCGAAAGAGCTATAGCACGTTTTGGCAATCGTTTTATTACACTTTCATGGGGACCAAAATTCATACAACTTCCATTTGCATTGCAACTTGATAAATTTGAAGTGCTTACTTATCCGGGCTCACAAATGCCATCTAGTTTTGCCTCCTATGTGCGTGTATTAGACAAGGCACATGAAGATTATTCTTTTAAAATTTTTATGAATAATGTGCTTGATTATAAAGGTTATCGATTTTTTCAGAGTGAATATCGCATAAAAAGAGATGAGGAGGGAAAAGAAGTATATGATGAAAATGGGCAACCCATTTACACAGCCACTATATTATCTGTTAATAATGACCCGGGCAAGATTCCAACATATATAGGTTATACATTATTAATACTTGGAGCATTATGGCTTTTGTTTGATAGTGATTCTCGTTTTAGGAAACTAAGTAATTTTGTAAAAGCACAAAAAACATTGAGTATTGCTTTTTTATGTCTTATGCTAGGCACATGGCAATTAGGCACACCTCTCTATGCAAATACAGATACATTAACAACAAATAAGAATCAAGCAAAATCTTTGCAAACTAACACAATAGCACAACAAGCAACCGATATAGAACAAAATACCAAAAAAGAAACCTCTTTTATTAATGCACAATTAAAAGAAAAATATCGTAAAGCAAATACAGCATTTCTCGCACATGAGGCAACAAATAAGGCAAGCCAAGAAGCAGTATCGCCAATCTTTAATGATATGAGTGATGGTGCTATTCATAAACGGATAGAAGGGTTAAAGCATATTCCAAGTAAAACACTCAAACGTTTTGCAAAAATACAATTACAAGGCGTTGAAGGACGCATTAAATTGTTTGATACTTATAGTGATGAGATTATGCGTAAAATTACTGGTAAAAAAGAATTTAAAGGTTTAAAGCATAATCAATTTTTATTGGGACTTATGGTTATGCCCTATGATATGGCAAAACTACGTTTTATTAAAGTATCAAATAAAGAAATACTTGATATTTTAGGTGTTAGGGATAATTATGTGTCATTTGAAGATTTATTTCATAAAGATAAATTAAAAGATGTTTATGCCTTAAGTGCATTTCCTAATGCAGAGCGGTTAGAAAAATTTGAGCAAGCATATAAGCTTTATCATTTTGTAAATATTGCACTAAAAAAGCGGGATTCTGAACGTAAAGAATTTGATAAAGAGATTCTAAGACTCCATGAAAAAATGGACCTACTTATACCATTTTCTATTTGGCATTATGTGCGTATTATCCCAACAAAAAATGATACATGGATAGCCTTTGGAAATCCAAATTTATTAAATATGGCACAAATAGATAAGCAAGACAAACAAAGCTATCTTGATTTTGCATTATTACTTTATTTCTTAGAAGATTTTAGTTTGCAAACACGCGTTGGTATTGCCTTAAATGATTGGGAAAAGCTTAATGAAACCTTACTTTTTTATATTCGCTATCAAGCATTAATGGGTGGTAATTTATATCTTAATCCTACACTTGTAGAATCAGAGCTTTTTTTAAATAAAATAGATATATTTCCAATTTCACAATATTTTTATTTGGCACTCGGAGCATTACTTTTCTTTATCGCTTTTATTGCTATTTTAAGTAATAAACAAATTCCAAAATGGCTTGGCAAAAGTTGTTATATTGTGTTATTCTGTGTATTTGTAGCACATACACTTGGGCTTATTTTACGTTGGTATGTCGGCGGGCATGCGCCTTGGAGTAATGCTTATGAATCTATGCTTTATATTGCATGGGCAAGTGCATTGTCGGGGGTTATTATATTACGTAAATCTTATTTTGCTATGTGCGGTGCAAGTTTCCTTGCAGGTATGGCACTTATGGTTGCACATTGGGGTTTTATGGATCCTCAAATTGGGAATTTACAACCTGTTTTACAATCCTATTGGCTCAATATCCATGTTGCCGTAATTGTTGCAAGTTATGGATTTTTAGGGCTTTCTCTCATGCTTGGTATCACAAATCTTATACTCTTTATTTTTCGCAATCAACAAAAAAGACCGCAGGTTGATTCTGCTATCCATACACTTACAGCAATTAGTGAGATGAGTATGATTATTGGGGTTTTAATGCTTATTGTTGGCACATTTTTAGGTGGCGTATGGGCAAATGAGTCATGGGGTAGATATTGGGGATGGGATTCTAAAGAAACATGGTCGCTTGTATCTGTTGGTGTTTATGCATGTGTATTGCATGTGCGATTATTAAAACCGCTTTATCTAACATATATTTTTAATGTGCTTTCTGTGCTTGCATTTTATAGTATTTTAATGACATATTTTGGTGTCAATTATTATTTAGGCACAGGTATGCATTCATATGCACAAGGTGAAGGCAATAGTATTAACCAAATTATTTATACTGCCTTAACACTTACTTTTATTTTAATTGCATTAGCATTCATAAAACGAAAACTCCTCCATGCAAAAGATATACACTAAAAGGATAGGATAATGGCATTAGAGATTCTAGGGATTGCTTCTGATATTGCAGGTGGCAAACTTGGTGCAGCAGATGGCGTTGCGTTGTTATCTGCATATATGGCAAACCAAAAGCTTGGTATTTTGTATAATCAAAATTATCTTGCTTTGGCAAGCAAAGAAGTCCAACCTGCTATGCACGATGATTATGCAAAGCATATTGCACTTCTTTATGATTGCTTATATAATAAAGTTGCCCAACGCATTATGGCAATGGTGCATAACAATGCTTTTCCCTTTGTTCTTAGTGGCGATCATTCAAGTGCCCTTGCTGCAGTGCAAGGCATACAAAATGCCTTGCCAAATGAAACAATAGGGATTATATGGATTGATGCACATGCAGATATACACACACCATTAAGCACTTTTAGTGGTAATTTACATGGTATGCCTTTAGCCGCACTTATTGGACATAAAGCAGCAAATAAAAATATAATTAGTGATACACAAATGCATTATTGGGAAAAACTCTCAAGCATAGCGCCAGATTCTATCCAACCAAAGAATATTGTATATTGTGGGGTGCGTAGTCTTGAACAAGCTGAACAAGATGTTATAGATTCTCATAATATATGCGTATTTGATATAGCACAACTCCAGCAAAATATGCTAGATTGCATATACAAAATGCAACAACAACTAAGCCAAAGCACAAAGATTTATATAAGTGTAGATATAGATGTGCTTGATTGTGGGATATTTGAAAGCACAGGGTGTAATGAGCCAAATGGATTATCTATGCAAGAACTCATGATGCTTGTTGTAAATATTATAGAAACTTTTCAACATAAAATTATTGCTTTTGAGCTTAGTGAGTTTAACCCAAGATTAGGTAACAAAAAAGAAGAAGATAGAATAATGGTGCAAGATTTTTTACATAAGGTTGTAGAATCCTTACAAAAACATGTCATAGTATGTAAATAACACCATGCTTTATGCATGTTGGTTTTACAAAAAGCTTTATATAATTTATGTGAATAAAGGATAAGTATATGCGTGTTGATTTGCATAACCACACTATATATTGCAACCATGCAGATGGTAGCATAGAATCCTATATACAGCGAGCATGCGAACTTGGTATTCATATTTTTGGGTTTTCATGCCATGCTCCAATGCATTTTGATGAAAAATACCGCATGAGCTTTGCACAACTACCAATATATTTAACAGAGATAACACAACAACATGATTCTATAGAAATTTTGCGTGCATTAGAGGTGGATTATATACTTGGCAGAGAAGATTTACTTGATGAGGCTGTATTGCATGCAGATGTTGATTATCTCATAGGATCTGTGCATTTTTTAGATAATTGGGGGTTTGATAATCCCGAATTTATTGGTGAGTGGAAAAAAAGAGGTGCATTTACCACATGGGATACTTATCTCTCATCATTACAGGGTATGGCAAAAACGGGATATTTTCAGATAGTAGGTCATTTTGATTTGCCAAAGATTTTTGGTCATGTTATGCCTATAGAGCTTTATAAAAAAATGGAGGCAACACTACAAATTATGTATGATATGGATATGGTGCTTGAAGTAAATGCAGCAGGACTTAGAAAGCATATAAAAGAGCAATATCCATCGCGTATAATTTTAGAAAAAGCAAAAGAGATAGGACTCAATGTAACATTAAGCAGTGATGCACATAGTGTTGCTCAAATTGGTTTCGGATATGATACATGTGTGCAGATTCTAAAAGATATTGGCTTTAATAAGATTGCTATTTTTCGTAAAAAACAACGATATTTGCTTGATTTAGAATAGTTTTAAAGTCTATGCAAAATCACTAAGCACCAAAACATAGATAATTGCTATAATATCTTAATATGTAGTAATTAATAAGTTTTTAGAGAAAAGCCATTCACACAAAAGCAGATATTAATAGGTTATCACCCTATATAAAAGCATGGCAGAACTTCATCATAATATTGTGCTTTTATATATTATTTGAAGTTGTATTTTATGCACTTTTGCAGTCTTTAAACCTGATTGTGCAAGCTATATACACTTATATATCTTTCATGGCATAAAATATATTATTTTGCATATTTTCATTTTAATTTATCTATCCCACATCACAACAAATTATCTAATCTTTAAGCATTGAGCTTGTATATTGCTTGAAAATATTGCTGTGGGTTAATATAACACCATATAACACGGCATGCTACATATTCCTATCTCACTATTCGCTACAATCTTAAAATATATTGGGCTATAGACTTTACATAAAGGCATAAATATTCTATTGTAAAGTTAGCCTTTAGCCAACCTTAAAGAATAAAATATTGGAATGTAAGATTCTATGGAGTATTGCTAGCTTGTGCTTGTTCCCCATGCAAATCACCATGTTGCATTACATCATCTATAAGTGATTGTATCGATTGCATATCATTATGCAATTGTTTTTCCTCTTTGCCCCGCATATACATAAAATAAAAAATATTATTATTTTAAATATGAGCTTAACAACAAACATAACCCCTTGCTATGCCATTATCGCACTATTATGTAGCATTTGGGCATCTATAACCGCATCTCTTACTTGCTCTTCTAAACTTTTCTCTCTAGGGTGTCTATCAACACCATCAAAAAATGTATGAAATGCCCATATAAAAGCCGCTGAATAATAAAAATTAAACAACACATTTATAATCCCCTGCTCTACACCACCTTTGTTTTGCAATAAAACACTACACCCAACCACAAAGCCAATAACCAACCCAACAATGAGTATAATAGTAAGCTTTCTTTTGATATTTTGGAATTTTGCGAGTTCGTTTTTTCCATATGCTATTGCTTCGTTTGCTTTTACAAGAAAACATGATTCACACACTATTTTATCAAACCATTTAAGCTGCTTTTGCACACAAGATTTGCAAAGCCCACCATTACATACACTGCAGGTATTCACAGCTGCAGTATCATGGTGAATAATATAATTTATAACAATCCTTTCATCTCTGTATAACATTGTATATTACACTAAGCTATATGTAGGAATAAAAACTTAGCATCTTATTTTACAAAAAAAAACAAATCAAGCGAGTAAAAAAACTACAAAAAAATATATAGCTAAAAACAAGCAAATAGCAAAAAGCTAATACTTTATATACTTATGGTTAAGGCATGCTATAAGCATATAGAGCCAAATACCTAAAAGAATGCAAAACTACAATATAAAAACAATAATTTGCTAAAACGCAATAAGCCTACCCTAAAGCATAGAATCTACCATGCAAAACAAACTTTGCTAGCTATCATGCAAGGTTTGCCTGCAATTATAATACATTCTAAGAGATAACTAGATAACGATAAAAGCTATAACTAGATTCTATAATATGCCTTTTGCTAAGGTATGTATAAAGCCACGTATTTTATAAATTAAATGGGTGATAAACACATTAGATTATAAATAAATGAGTAACCCCGCCCTTTACAACAAACAAGTATATAAACAATAAGTAATAAAAAGCTTTACAATAAAGAAGCTATATTTAGAATCTTTATAACTTGCTATTACAAAAAGAAATATATAAAGCATATGTAAAATTTCATAAAATGCCTTAAATAAAATGCTTATTTTATTGCAAATGCTATATATTTTAAAAAGTAAAATTGAAACAAGATAATTATTTTAAATATATAGTAATTATATCTTTTCTTGAAAATTACATAAACTTAGATTATAATTTTGCTGCAATTTAATAAATTATCTATAAATAAATGAAATATAAAATTTATCATATTAAATCTTGTATATTTTTATAATAAGGTATTAAGACATGAAAAAACTTTTTAAACATAAAACTACTATTAATTCTAGATTCTATTATTTAGTAATTATGAATGTTGTTTTAATGGGCTATGCTTCTAATCTTTTTGTCAATCGACCATTGAGTGAAATTTGCATAAAATTAGCATATTATTTAGCATTTAATATAGGTTTTTTAGGGCTTGTGTTTATAGCTATATCATTGATAACAAATAAAAAGATTCAAACTATAATTATTAATTGCTTATTTATTTTTTGTGTATTCTTTGCATGTATTGAAATCTTTTTATATATGCAATTTCATTCTTTAATGCAACCTCTATTTATGGATATATTTTTAAGCACAAATTTTAATGAAACAAAAGAATTTTTAAGTTTTTATGTAAATGCGAATTTACTAGAAGGTGGGGATATGTCATATATTCCTTATGTTATTTTTAGCTTTGTTGTTATTAGCTTATTGTTTTTATATATAAAACTCCCTACAATATGTTTTTATAGCATACATATTTTTATAATCTCTGGAATTTGTTTTGGAGTTAGTGTGGGAAAATACAAAAATTCAAATTCCTTATATAGATTTATAATTTCTCTTCAAGGGGCTAAATTACAATCAGTTAATATAATTGTAAAACATAACAAATTTTTAGAATCCATGAAAGATTCTATCAAATTAATGAAAATTGCATTGCAAAATAATAATGGGGGGGGGGGGGGCAATCCTCCAAAAATTATAATTATAGTTGGTGAAAGCACACAAAGAGGATATATGGGGATCTATGGTTTTAGCCTTCCTACTACTCCAAATCTACAAAGGCTAAAGGATAGTTCCAACTTATTTGTATTTAACGATATTGTATCGCCAGCTACTAGCACAAATGCCTCATTAGAAAAAGTATTAACTATGAGTTCTTATGAAAATGCAAATACTCCTTGGTATAATAATTTTAATATTATTGATTTAGCTAAAATTGCCAACTATAATACCATATGGATTAGTAATCAAGGAGCTTTTGGTAAATATGATAGAATAGCTACAAGTTTAATAAATAATGTTGATAAAATACTTTTCAATAAATATGTGGGTTTAGATGAAGAGATATTTCCCTTATTAGATCTTGCAATGAAAGAAGAAAAAGATAAAAACTTATATATTATACATTTATCAGGAACACACTGGGGATACAATGTTAGATATTCAAACAAATATAAAGTTTTTGATGAAATAAGTGTAAGTAAAATACAACAAAATTCCTATAAACTCAAACCAATAGAATCAAAAAATAAAGCAGATTATTTGAATGCTGTTCTTTATAATGACTTTGTTGTAAGCAATATTATGGAAAGATTCAAAGATGACAATGCAATAGTGTTTTACTTTAGTGATCATGGAGAAGAAGTATATGAATTTAGAAGTTTTGCTGGACATTCCATATCAGATTCTCGCTTTGCAGCAGAGATTCCGTTTGTAATATATGTAAGTGATAAATACAAACAATTATATCCAAACAAAATAGAATTAATCAAAAAAGCACTCAATAAACCACAAATGAATGATGATTTCATATATTCATTTCTTGATATTTTAGACTTAAGAATTGATGGAGTTTTTGATAGCACTCGCAGTATATTTAGTAAAGATTATAATGCAAATAGAAAAAGATTAATTTATGGAGAGATAGATTATGATAAAGACCTAAAAATACATAATAGATAATAAATTACATGATTTAAATATTAATTCTAGCAACATTAAACAAAAACTAAGCTCAAGTTAATAGAACTGCATATTGCTTTTATGCTATAAAAGCATTAAAA
>JARHZY010000026.1 GCA_029264655.1 Helicobacter sp.
CCATTTACTTTGAGGGATATGGCGATATTGAACGCGATAGGGCAAAGGCAAAAGAATATGCACATAAGGCATGTGCTATGAAGCATGGGGGTTCATGTATTTTTGTAGGTATTAATGGTGATACACATGAAGAGGTATTAGATGCTCACAAAAAAGCCTGTGCTTTAGGTATTAAGGCGTATTGTAAATAGCTTCATAAACATTTTATGTTCTTGAGACTTCAAGAATGCTGGATTTTATCAGTGTTGGCGTTTTAGTGTATTAATTTTAAACAAGATAATTTCTGTTTTTTGGTAGGAGAGATACCTAGTATTTTTTAATAATTAAACCTATAATAAGATAATATGATAAGCTTATTAAGCATTTATATTGGGAATTAACTTGTTAGATTTTATTAAATTTTAAATAAAAGCCCTTTAAATTGCTAACAAAGAGTTGGTTACATATTAAAGATACTCTTATTTTTCTATATATAAGTAGGAGTTATTTTTTGGTATTATAAATGAGTGCCTTGTGATAAGATTTTAGAATATGGATTAATATTTTACCAAAATACACCATATAAACCTTTTATTTTATAAGAATTAAGGGGTAGGGTATTAATATTTGTATTTTCAAATAATGTTATCTGCATACTATAATAAATATTTCTTTGTCTTTAAGTTTAGCTAAATAATTTTTTAGCATTACTCTATAAAAATCTTATATGCTTTGTTATTTTTAGTGGTTATATTGGTAATAGTATTATTGCATAATATTAGGATAATAAAATATTATTATCTCTAAGTAATTTTATAACAAACTATTTGTTGTAAAATCACTCTCTTAAAAAGTTCTTTTTAATAGATTATCAACACGCAATATTGTAGTTAATCTATCCCCTTGTTTTGCAATACCATATAATAAATTTTCTTGTTCATTAAAAGTATCTGGTATAGGGTCAATTTGGTTTTCATCTATACGAATTGCTTCTGTTAGTTTATCAATAACAAACCCTGCTATTTCATCGTTATGATTAACAACTAAATAACGCGTATCTTTATCTTGTTTTGTTTGCGGAATGCCAAATTTCATTCTAAGATTAATGAGAGGGTATACATTCCCGCGTAAATTAAAGACACCCATTACATAATTTGGCGTGCCAGGGACACGCGTAAAATCAATAGGCTTTATAATTTCTTTTACATTTAAGATAGGAACAGCAAATTCTTCTGTCCCAACAACAAATCCAATAAGTTGCACGATATGTTCTGAATCGCTATGTAATTCTTCACCAACATTTTGTTTTTG
Source organism: Helicobacter sp. (assembly GCA_029264655.1). GTDB lineage: Bacteria > Campylobacterota > Campylobacteria > Campylobacterales > Helicobacteraceae > Helicobacter_A. Next base: position 1,291 of record JARHZY010000026.1, read on the forward strand.
CTGTTTTGCAAATACATCTTTTAGTGCTTTATTATCCATCATTTTATTCTCCATCTACTTGCAAATTAATATTTCGTTTAACGACATTTAATAAATATTCAGGTGTATATGGTTTTGTGATATATTCTGTCATACCAGATTCTACACCACGCATTCTATCGGTTTTACTTGTGCGGCTTGTTACTGCAATGAGTGGTAAATTTTTAAAGCGGTTGTATTTTCTTACTTCACTCGCAAATGTGTAGCCATCCATGCGAGGCATTTCAATATCAACAAGCACTGCATCAAGGTCGTGATCGCCACTTTTTACAATCTCAAGTCCTTCTAAACCATTGCTTGCTTCAAGCACTGTAACACCTAATGGTTTTAAGCATTTTTTCATAATAGTTCTATCCGTCGTGCTATCATCTATTGCTAATACAATGTAATCGCTTGGGGCATGTTTTGCTTTTGCTGCTGTATTTTGTGATATGAGATTATTGACACTTACTTTAACATCTTTTGCCATATCCATCATTGCAGCAACATCAGCTATTAGTGTAATTTTGCCATCACCTCTAACAGTTGCACCAGCAATACCCTCTGTGCCTTTAAGATAATAACCTAAACTCTTAATAACAACTTCTTCTTGCCCAATGAGATAATCTACAATAACACCAATTTTTTGTTCTGCTAAACCAATAATAACAACATATACTTCATTGAGACTTTCTAAAATAGAATCCACCTTAAAAATATCTGCTAAACGCACAAGGCTTAATACCTCATCACGCAGACGCAACACACTTTTACCATCAACGGTATAAATTTCTTCTTGCGATACTCGCACTGTTTCTAATACTGAGCTAAGAGGTATAGCATAATATTCCTCCTGCACCCCAACAAGTAATGCTTGCATAATTGCTAGTGTGAGTGGTATTTTTAGTTTTTGTGTTGTGCCTATGCCTTTTTCTGAATCTATTTCAATGATACCATTGAGCTTTTCAACATTAGTTTTTACAACATCCATACCTACACCGCGACCGCTAACATTTGTAATGTTTGCTGCTGTTGAAAATCCCGGTCTAAAAATAATGCCAAAAGCTTCTTTTTCACTCATACTTTCAGCATCGCGTTCATTAATCAATCCTTTCTCAATTGCTTTTTTCTTAAGCATTTCGGCATCAAGCCCTTTACCATCATCTTTGATCTCAATAACAATATGATTACCTTCATTATAGGCTTTGAGTTCAACTTTTCCTACCTCATTCTTGCCATTTGCCTTTCTTACATCAGGCACTTCAATACCATGGTCGCATGAGTTTCTAATAATATGGATAAGTGGATCACCAATTTCTTCTACTATTGATTTATCAAGTTCTGTTTCTTCACCACTAATGATTAAATCAATGTTTTTACCTAGTTCTCTACTTAAATCACGCACCATTCTTGGGAATTTACTAAACACTTTACCAACTGGTAACATCCTTGTTTTCATAACAGCAAGTTGTAAGTCTGTTGTTACGGTGCTAATAGAGCTTACAACTTGATTAAGTTCTTCAAGGAATTTTTCTCCATCGTATCGCTCTTCAACATCACCATAGATTCTAATTAATCTATTTTTACCCAAAACAAGCTCGCCAATAAGATTCATAAGATGGTCAAGTCGTTTTACATCTACGCGAACAGTTGGCTCTACTGCAACAGAAGGTGCTTTTTGCCCACCACCCGTATCGGCTTTAGGAGCTGCTTTTGGTGTTGCTTGTGACGTGGTAGCAGCTGGCTTTTGTTCGGCTTCTTTTGCTTTTGCTTCTTCTTGTTTTTTCTCTTGCCTTCTTTTTTTATCTTCTTCTTGCCGTTTTGCAAGTAGTCTTGCAATTTCTGCTTCTACTTCTTCAGGCGACATATTTGCGTAATCTGGCTCTTCTTCTTGAGAATCGGTTGTTGCAGATTCTACAGATTCTGTAGATGCAATTTGTTGTGTTTCTTGTGATTGTGCAGGTTGTGTAGCGGCTGCTGCTACTGCTTCATCTATAGATTCACCTTTGGAAATAGCTTGCAGACGTTTTACGCAATCACTCACATCAATACCGCTATCTGCATCTGTCCCATTATCTCGAATTACAGCTAAAAGTGCTTTCATGAGATCAATAGATTCAAGAATAACATCCATTACATCTGGAGTAATCTTTAATTCTCCTCTACGTGCTTTGTTAAGAACATCTTCCATATTATGTGTTAAATGCGTTAAAACATCAAAATTCAGAAAAGAACTTGAACCTTTTATGGTATGGGCTACCCTAAAGATTCTGTTTAATAAATCTAAATCTTCTGGATTATTTTCTAATTCTACCAAATCTTGGTCAAGTTGTTCAACCATCTCAAAGGCTTCAATCAGAAAGTCCTCCATTATCTCTTGCATATCATCATTCATTCAACACCTCAATAAACATTTATATATAGCATACTTTTTATGCTTTTTTATAACTAGAAATATTATAACATAAAAAAATATATTTTTGACTTATTCCAAGATTTTTATAATCTCATCATAAAAAGTCTGTGCATCAAATTTCACCAAATACGCATCTGCTCCAATATCCTTTCCTTTTTGCTCACTAAATTTATCACAAATGGAAGAGTTGAAAATAAAAGGTATAGCTTGGAATCTTTCATCTGTTTTAATGATTTCTGCAAAATGAAAACCATCCATTTTTGGCATTTCAATATCTGAAATGATAAAGCGTATAAAAGAAGTTATATCTCCATTATGTTCTACATAGAGTTCATTAAGCGTTTGTAATGCCATTTCGCCATCATGGGCTTCAATCACTGTAAAGCCCATCTTTTTTAAATTCTTTTTCAATAAAGAACGTGCAATAGTGCTGTCATCAACAATTAAAACATGCCCGCTAAATCGTTTTTCAACATTTTGTAATTCTTTTTTGTCTTGTTTATCGCTATAGAAATCTAAATCATCAACAATACCTTCTAAATCAAGTATTAATAATGTTTTGCCATCTTCTATACGCGTTGTTCCAGTTATTTTACCACGTTCTAAATTATGGCTATTTGAGCTAAATTGTGCAGCTTGCACATTATCCCAACCAATGCGTCTAATTAATTTTGCCTCATGCACTAAAAATCCAATTTTTAAGTTATTAAATTCAGTAATAATAACGCGTTTTTTATGGAGGGGTAACTCTGCTTCTCTTTCCTTAATGTTAAGCCATATTGCTAAATCTACAAGGGGTATAATGATTCCACGTAAATCAAAAACACCAATGATATAATCAGGACTAGCAGGCAATTCAAATGTTTCTGGCATTTGGATAATCTCTTGCACTTTTGCAACATTGATTCCATAAATTCCTTCATAAACTTCACCATTGGCTTGTTCGTTAATTCTGAAATCTACCAATTCTATTTCATTGGAAGATATTTTTGTTTTATATGCTTTATCTTGTTCCATATACTACCTCTATAATAGAATTATCTTGTTTGAAAGTAAGATATTCTTTGTGAAAATAACATGACTGCAAAGCATTATAAGTGATATTTTTCTCGCTTATATATCCTCCTAAGTGGTAATGCCCTTCAATAATACAAAATTGCGTATGCTCTGTGGCGAAGCCCATATTGATTAGCTTATGGATAATATGGGACATATATTTTGCAATTCTTTTAGACATAAAATACGGAGAATCTGTGCGAAAAAAAGAAAACTCTGCAATCAATTTTTGATTTATACGCATTGCAATTGCTTTATAAATTATACCATAACTTAGTTTATCAAGTAATCGAAAAATAAACAAGATACAAGGATTATTGATAATGTTACGATAAATACCATAGTTGGTATTAATCCATAAGTCTCCGTGAGCTAATATATATAATGTATTTTTTTTGCCTTTTATGATAAGTGGTTGCATACGATGAGGGTAAATTTTAAGATTTTTTACATTATAATCACAATAGCGTTTCCACACATTACTTAGTCCAAAATCATGATTACCTTCTATTATAATAACTTGGTTCGTATAGGTAAGTTTGGCTATCTGCTGAATAAGTTGCATATTATTAATACAGCTTGCATGTATTTCACCAATTAAGAGGTGAAAAATATCACCCATTAAAATTATTTGTTTTCCTTGTGGGAGATTAGCAAAATATTCAAGAAGTTGTGTATCGTTTGCCTTAAAATGTGAATCTGCGATAAAAAAGGCATTATCATCAATTACAAAATCATTAATAATAGTCATTTTTTTGCTTTACTTGTAAATTTTAGTAATAGAGTATAATGATAGCATATAAAATGTGAGAATGGGTTTTAGTTGTTTTATGTAATCTAAGTTTTGTAATTTTACTCTATTCTAAATAATTATGTTGTATAAAAAGTCTCTCTTTAACTTTTTTTAATAAATATGAGATATAATTAAAGTATATTATTTTAAAACTAAAAAGGGCTTATTATGCAGATTTCTATTAATGGTGAATGCCAAACAATTACAGATAATACAACAATAGCACAACTTTTAAAGCAATTGCAAGTCGAAGAAAGAATTGTTGCAATTTCACTCAATGCAAATGTTGTTAAAAAAGATACATGGGCAAATGTCTGTCTTCAAGAGAATGATAAGTTGGAGCTTTTGCAGTTTATGAGTGGTGGTTAAGTGTTGTATTATTGCACTATCATTTAAAAACAATGCAATAAGCTTTTAATTGCAGTTATGTGAAATTTTTATTATAGGATGAATCACTATTTTATTTGTTTTTATGTATCTTTTTAGGGTGTATTTATGTTTTATATGTTTTCGCATAAAGTGGTATGTAAGATTTAATAGAATCTTTTATGTGGTAAAATTAGCAATAATATATAATATAAAATCATCTTATAAAGTGCAGTAAGTTATTTTACCACATATATATGAGTAATTATTCTAAAATTATTCATATACATTCTTCCAATTTTATTTTAATGGTTAGCATGGCTTATAGGTTTTACAATAAGTATATAGAGATTGCATATCTATATAGCTTGTCATATCAAGTTGCATAGGTGTAATAGAGATGTAATGATTTGACACAGCTTCGAAATCTGACATAATATGCTCTTTAGAATCAATATTATCATGTAGATAGCAGCCATCTTTTATATATAAATTATTACTATTATCTCGTTCTCTCCAACGCATAGGATTTAATCCTATCCAATGATATTCTTGATTGCGTGGGCTTTGAATACGTTGTGTTGTAGGAGAAAAGATTCTATAACCAAGTTGTGTAACTTTTATGCCTTTGCATATATGTTTAGGAATTGCTGGCACATTAATATTTAGAAACTTGCGATGCCCAATCTCATAGCGTTTATGGAATATATCAAGTGCTAATTGTTTTATGGTATCAAGTGCTAGTGTAAAATCGCGTTGTGCCATTTTATTGTCTTCGCCATATTTATCATTAATAAATTGTGAAATAGCAATACTCTCTATTCCATGTAGAGCACCTTCTATTGCACCTGCAATAGTGCCAGAATATGTGGTATCTTCGCCTAAATTTGCACCAATATTAATCCCTGAAATGAGTAAATCTGGCTTTGTATCTGCAAATAGTTCATGCATACCAATATAAACACAATCTGTAGGGCTACCATCATCAAGTTTATAAAAATCTTTTTCTAGTTTTATAAGTTGTAATGGTTTATTAACGCATAAGCCATGCCCGCATGCTGATTTCTCATTTGCTGGAGCAACAATTACAACATGTGCAATTTGTGATAAAGTATCGCGTAACGCAAGTAATCCTTGACTAAAATAGCCATCATCATTTGTTAAAAAAATTGTTTTTTGCATATTGTTTTTCCTTAATTATATTGCTTTGAAATATCGTGAATATTATATTTATGAAAGAGTGGTACGCCCAAGAGGATTCGAACCTCTGACCTACGGCTTAGAAGGCCGTTGCTCTATCCAGCTGAGCTATGAGCGCATAGCGTGGCACGCCCAAAGGGAGTCGAACCCCTAACCCCCAGATCCGAAGTCTGGTGCTCTATCCAATTGAGCTATGGACGCATAAAGAATGTTGTTTTTTTATTGCTTATTTCAATATTTAAGTCTAATGAAAATAATATGGGGTGGATGATGGGTCTCGAACCCACGACCCTCAGAGCCACAACCTGATGCTCTAACCAACTGAGCTACACCCACCATATAATTGCAATAAAATGGTCGGGGCGAAAGGATTCGAACCTTCGACCCCTTGGTCCCAAACCAAGTACTCTAACCAGACTGAGCTACGCCCCGACACAAAAAGATATAATTATATGATAACTTTATAAAAAAGTCAAGTCTTTTCTAAAGTTTTCTGCAAAATGAATGCTATTAACAATAAATTATTAGTAAAACAACAGGGCATCATATTGTAAGTTGGTTAATATCTTTTATATTAAAAGAGTTTGGGTGGGGATAGTTTGAGAAATTTTGAGTATAAAATATATGTATTAAGAAATATAACAAATTTATATCATTCCATTATAAGTAAAACAAAGAAACATTGCTAATTTACTATTAAACATAATGATTCGCCATAAAAACAAAACTTGATGATTTTTGTAACTACCGCATAAGATTATAGGATTCTAATCTAAATATTAAAAACTAATATTTTAAAAAATCATGTAACATATGATAAGAGTAGAAAATAATACTTATGCTTTGTATATAGAAACTTATTCAATATATAAGATATATTTGGCATAAATTATAGCATTTATTTTTTTGGTGTAAAAATCATATAGGTAAATAATAGCATATGATAAAGCTATATTTTACAAACACATTAAAACTAAATATTTAAAAATGCAATAAATATTTTTTATTTTGGTATGCACTTTTTATATAATTTAAAAAAGCAGTTTTAAAACTTACATATATCTTGTGTTGAGTGGGTGTAATTAGAGATATATTAAGCTTATTTTTAGATTACGGCTTTGTTTTATAATCTTAGTTATAACTTTCTATTATTAAAACTCAATGCCATCACCATTGGAGTGTTGTTTATAGTATTGGTATAATATTTCTACTCTTTCTTTTAAAAATCGGAGACTCTCATAACTAGCAAGATTTGAATACATAGTTCCACCACCATTTA
>JARHZY010000137.1 GCA_029264655.1 Helicobacter sp.
ATAAAAGTTTTTATGAAATTATCAAAAATAAGTAAAATTTCGCTAAAATACGATTTTATATGATATAAATGCAATATGCACGAAAGGCTATAAATGGGAAAAAAGCAAGGCATTGTTATTGCCATCACTTCAGGTAAGGGAGGTGTTGGCAAATCTACTGCTACCGCAAACTTAGGTGTTGGTATAGCACAGAGTGGAAAACGTGTTATTGCGGTAGATTTTGATATTGGCTTGCGGAATCTTGATATGATACTTGGTCTTGAGCGACGTATTGTATATGATGTTATTGATGTTATGGAAGGAAAATGCAATCTCTCACAAGCAATCGTTAATCACAAAAAAGCAAAAAATCTTTATTTTCTTCCAGCAAGCCAAACCAAAGACAAAACTATTTTAGACAAAGAAAGAGTAAAAAGCTTATTGGAAAAACTCAAAGCCGATTTTGATTATATATTACTTGATAGTCCTGCGGGTATTGAGAGTGGATTTGAACATACACTATTTTGGGCGGATAGGGCATTGATTGTTGTAACACCAGAGGTAAGCTCTGTGAGAGATAGTGATCGTGTGATTGGCATTATTGATTCTAAAAGTGATAAGGCGAAACAAGGTATGGAGCTAGAAAAACATATCATCATTAATCGTTTGCGTCCAGAATTAGTCGCCAAGCAAGATATGTTATCATGTGATGATGTATTGCAAATTCTTGCATTACCGCTTATTGGGATTGTGCCAGAAGATGAAAAAGTAATAGGGGCTACTAATAGCGGTGAGCCTACTATTTTTTCAAAAACAGAAAGTGGTTTAGCCTATGAACGTATTGCACGGAGAATATTGGGTGAAAAAGTGCCACTTGAAACATTTGCGGTTACAAGTGGATTTATTGGCACTTTAAAGAAATTTTTTGGTTTTTAGGGGGGTTTATTATGTTGTTTCTTTTTCGAAATAAAAGTGAAAGTGTTGGCACAGCCGAATTAGCAAAAAAGCGACTCGATGCAGTTTTGATTAATGAGAGAGAGCAAAATATTAGTTATCTTGACAGCCTAACAAAAGATATTACAAAACTAATGAAACATTACACAAAAACACAAAATATAGCAGTTCATATATCTGCAAATAGAAATAACACAATAGATATTCGGGTATGTATTGGAAAAACAGAAATATACACATAATTAAAATGCATGGTGGTATATATTTTAGGGTGGGTAATACAAATCATTATGCATAGTTAGCAAATATAAAAAGTTTGGGATATGCTATCTTTTAATATTATGATTCTTTTATTTTATGTTAGATTGCCTATATTCAAAAATGTATTTTTTATTGGTGAGTTATCATGATAAAATAGTATAATAATTCTTACTTTAATAGAATATTTTGAAGGATAATAATTGCAATTCTATCATAAATATATAAAAAAATATATGCAAATATATGATCCGGGCTATCTTAGTTTCATGTATGCACTTAAGGCTATGGTAGCTATTAGTATTAGTGCTTTTACTCATTATTTACTCTTTGGACAACAAATGCTTATTTGGGCAACTATGACACCTATTCAAGTATTTCTATTAAATGCTACATTAAGCCAACAAGCAGATAGAAGAACGCATTTATTGGGTTTTGCTATATGCTCTACTATTGCTGTTGGTTTCTTTACAATACTTGCTCAAAAAGCACTTAGTGGTAATCATAATTTGCATGATATTTGGTGGCTAGCATTACCTGTGTTGTTTTTAAGCTTTGGTGTGGGTATGTCGCGCGCACATTCTATTGATTTATACCGCATGTTTATACCCGTTGTAGTAAATTCACTTGTAGCTGCGGTTTATGTAGATTCTCATGTAATTTTACCCATTGAGCAAAGTATGTTTGTTGTTTTTAGTAGTGCTATTATTGGTATTATTATAGGCTTTTTACTTTTAAATAATCCGGGTAATTATGGCAAATATACACAAGTGTATTATCCTGCAGTGTTAAGCCATTTAAAAAATATGGTGCAAAACATTAATTCCCAACAAGAATTTAATCGGTATAGAGATTTAACATTTTCCCTCATTCATAATATTAAACAGACATTGCATGTAAAATCAAGTCTTTATAGCGATAACTACATGATTAAAAATATTAAACGTGCAATTTTTTATATTTATAGAATCGAAGATATTTATCTTATGGTAAATATCCTTCCTCACTATAAGATAGCAAAAAAATATCCACTTTTACAACATGAAATCATTGAAAATATTGATTGTTTAAGTAAAATTTTTAGCGGAAGAATCCCAAAAATAGAGCGGCAGCAAGCCAATAAAATCTTTAATATAACACATGCAAATGAAACAGAAAAAGCATTGCAAAATATCCTAAAAATTCTTTATTATAAAATGGAATCTTTTTGCCGTGTAGGAAAAAATGTAGATCCTGCATTTAATCCGCCAGAAAAAAAGAGTTTTAAAAATATTATTAAAGCCTTTGATTACAATAATATTACATTTCGTTTTAGCGTTAAATATTCGCTTGCTATTGGACTATCTCTTATTTTTGCAACATTACTAAACATTAATCGTGGTATTTGGATTAGCATGGGAGTTGTAAGTGTTGTGCGTCCTTCAATTGGCGGTATGCAAAAAGTAAGTCTTGAATATTTTTTTAGTGCGGCTATTGGTATTGGTGTTGGTGTTGGTGTATCGGTATTTGCAAATGCCTATATTTTTTATTTACTTTTTGGTTTTTTGATATTTTTAGTTGTGTATTTGCGTGTTTTTCCATTTTGGCTATGGTCTGGCTTTATGATGTGCCTTTTTGTTATGATGTATTCAATTATGTATGAAGATTTTTTACATTATGTTTTTGATAGATTAATAGATATTGGTATTGGTGTGGTTTTTGCTATGGTTGTCTTTAGGACAATATTTCCTCGCTTTGCACATAATCTCTTAAAACCCCTACTTGTTAAACAAGTGGCTTTATTAAAAGATATATGTGCAATTATTATAGATTCAAACAAGCAAAAAAAAATACTTGACAACCATGCCATCCAAACTAAACATGCTGATTTTTTACATAATGTCGAAGAATTAAAAAATCACTTGCGTGATTCTAAAGGTGAGAGGGCAGAAGCAAACAATCAAATTGTTGTATATGGATTTGATCTTATTAATGTTTTAGAATCTTTAATTATTAAGGTTAATGAAATTGTGCAAATTTGCTCATCAGATGAATACGATATGCAAATGCAAGAACTTTACATTAATGATATTAAAGTGCTTGAAACGCGTTTTATAATGATTGAAAATCTTTTAACAAATACGCCACACTACTTTCGTTTTGAAGAAAAAGATATATTCTTAAGCCAACAGCATACGCATTTTGCTTGGACAACACATGAAATCTTTCAATGCCAAAATAAGCTCTACAATCTTTTAAATGAAAACCACATTAGCGTGCCAGAGTAATTGAATGCCACAATAAGTATATTATAATATATACTCAATCATACTAAATTCCACTCTTTATTATAGATGCTAATAACCATATTATTATAGAGTATAATCCTCCCATTCAAATATAGTTTTTACCTTTTTATATTCATGCGATAAAAGTATATGTTTTTTGGGAGTTTGTTGTTTATGTTGTTGCTTTGTTTTTGTGTGTTTTGGAAGCTCTATTATAGTAATTGCTTGGCTATCATAAGATTCTAATATACCAACCAATATTGTTTTATCAAGCAATGTTACTGCGACTTTCTGTCCTATACTGCATAAAAAATGTTGTGGTTTCTTTAACACGCGTTCAATGCCCGGTGAGCTTACTTCTAAATGGTATGATTCTAAACTATCAAGCTCTACATCTAAAAGCGGGGCTATAAGATTACTTATCATTTCGCAATCATCAAGCGTAACACCATTTTGCTTAAAAAGTGAAATACGCAACACCATTGTTTCATTTTCTTTCAATAACTCTATATCATAAAGCGTCATATCCTTTTGTGCGATTAACCTTGCAATTTTTTCATGTAATTCTTGAGTTATCATGTATTATCCTTATCTTTATGGATTTGTGCAAAGATTTTATCAAGATTATTTTGAATCTGCAAACTATCATCAAAAACTAAAGTTAATTTTGGCACACTATGCCATGCTGTTGCATTCAAAATATACTCTTGTATAATAGGACGTGCTTTTTTAAAAGCCTGCAATATCTTTGCTTGTTGGCTTTTATCTATACCACTTGATTCAATAAATATTTTCGCATCATATTTGCCTTTTGAGCATTGCACTCTTGTTACTTCGAGTGTGTTTAGTGTAGTATCGCCTAAACTTCCTAGTGCCTCATGCACTACTTCTTGGAGAAAAGATTCTCTTCGTTCCTGTATAATCTTATTATGCATATCACAACTCTTTATTAAATTTATAAATGAAATAAATGCAATATCTTATTTAGATTTGCACGTTTTGTCTTTGGTATAATAAGAAACATATCAAGCCCCCACCATATTGCCACACCAAGTAAGCCAATATAACCTGCAATAAGCAAACTTGATGCAACTATTGTAAGCCCAGATAAATGCGTAAAAACGGCACTAACCATTAAAAGCACATATGATATAAGCAATAAACTAACCTTAAATGCCCCTATTATTCTATCACCAATCATAAAGCGTCCAACACCAAAGATTCCAAGTATAACACTACCAACCCAAAATACTATTTGGATATTATGGAGTTTTAATAATGGTAGGCTAATAACAACTTTAGCAAGCCCTACTTTATCAAGCTTTTTTAATTTATCTTTGACAAGCACAACACTTTCATTTGGAATTTTATCATAAAGATGCAACATAATAAGTGATGGAACCATAATTTTCCTTTTACATTATAAGATTTTTTAATTTATTTTTAAAAATTAATCCCATAATTTCCTCTTCTTTGATTTGATTAGGAAGTATTGTGCGTTTATGCTTTGTGCTTAAAAGCCGACATAATGCCGCTATACATAAGGGACAAATGCGTAAGGGATGTTCATAAAATAATCGTGTATCTACACCACTAGAACGGACGCGATAATCAAATGCATTTTTTGTTGGCACACAGATTTTTAATAACTCTTGGGGTGTTTTTTTTATGATTTCACACCGCATAAAATGTAAATCTGGTGAATCTTTTTTTGCAAATGCACGTTCATCAAGCACATAAGTATAAGCACATGCTAAATGTAATTGTGCCCCAACATATAACTCAAAGAAATCGGAATTACTATGAGATAAATCAATTTTCATTCCCTTTTGCAAGGTTTCATTATCAAAAATGCTTAAACTTGCTAAATGTTGGAGTAAAGTTTGTGTTTTATGAAATATTTGTGTATTTATTGGGGGCATTTGAGTATTGTTTGCTTGTATCTCTTGCTTTGTATTGAGTGCATTTTGTTTGCATTCTTGTGTAGTTTGTATTTCTTGCTTACTATTTATTGGCAATACAATATTTTCATCACTTTGTGTTGCATGAGAAAGTGTTATGGGTTTTATGGGATTATCAAAGGTTTGCGAAAAAATACTTTGCGTATTTTGCATGTCATTATCAATAGATTGGGATTGTTGTATATCTGATTGTGTTGTATCCATATATCACCATGCTACTTTTATTTTATATATAGAATCATAACTTAAAAAAATGAAGTGAATAACAATAAATGCCATAAAACCAGATTTTTATATATTCTTTTATATATTGAAACTTAATATGCAACTATAAAATAAATATATCGCATATTATATTTATAAAAGATAAAATAGCTTTCATAAAATCCAACATTACTCTTAGAAAGTAATATTATTGTGGTAGTTGCAATGTTGCGGTATTTAGTCGTTTTGATTGGTAGGGGGCAATTTCTTTATCGCTCATTTTTCTCCATATAAGTGTCTTACCAAACATACCTTTTTTATCTTTACTAACACGTAGTTGCAATGTATTATCAATTTGTTCTGCATGAACATAGTAGGTAACCCCATTTTGAAAATTATATAATCTTCCATTATGGTATTTATTAGCACTTGCATGCATGAGATCCCATAGGAATACACTCCCACCAATTTTACGCTCACGAAGCTTTGGATCTGGATTTTTTACATCATTACCTGAACTCTTACCACTTTTATTTGCAAAACCAACAGCATAAAATTTACCATTTTTTTGAAACACCTCAACATACGATTCGCCATTATCTGATTGGACTGCATATATACCTGCAATATCACTTGCCCATAACATATAACAAAAATTTACAACAAACCAATATAGTATAATACGCATAACATTTTATCCTTTATGTAAATTAAAATGATATTATAACATATGAATATATCATATATTTAATACAATGTTAATCACATATTGCTCTATCCATATATTGTGTTTAGTATGCTATTACACTCACAGCATAATTTAATCCTTGTGATTCTATGCAAACTATAAAAAGCTAGCCTTTTCATAATTACATATTCCATGCTTAAAAATACAAAAAAGCTTTATTTTATTTCAATATCTTTTTACTTTTATAATTATTTTTACTACTTCTAAAATATTGTTTTTTTAAAGGTAAGCTGAATATTCATGGTAATGAAACTCAAAAACAAAATATTTAGAATCTAATTTGCTTTCAATTATACCTATATTAACTCTATTAAGGATATTACATATTACACAAAGATATTTTAAGATAATAAATCTCTTTTTGGTATTTAAGAGTGATAAATTTAATAAATATAGTATGCATAATGTTATGTATTGTTTTTGCCAACCAATCTATTCTATCTTGTTAAAAATAGCCCTACTCTACAAAATCATATATTACAAAGATTCTGTGCCACTGCTGCATATTTTGCCTTTTATGTTTATAATCCTTAGTAATACACGCTGCATTTTCTTTGTTTGTAAATCCTACAAATCAAAGTTTATATAATCAAATTGCTAAATATTGCCATGTGCAATCTGGCAATATTTCTTCTATTTTATGCTTTAAGCTTTCATCAATACACATATCACTTTCAAAAATAAAAGTCTTGCCACTTATACTATCCTTAAAACCAATACCAAAACGCGTATCTCCTTGTGATGAACGCATAATATCTGCAATGGCACTTACTTGTTCTTGTGTAATGACACTTTGCATTAAAGCACATAAACATGAATTTCGTATATCCATATCTGCGATTAAATTAAGCGGTTCAATGCCATTTGCACTATCAAGGATAGAATCTCCATGCACTACATCATGTTGTGCATATATATTACTATCTTCTTGATATTGCGTATGTTGTATTGTTGTGGCTTCCTTAGAATCTTTTATATTCTTTTGTTGTTTTGTATTGTCTTTTTTTATACGAAGTTTTATTTCCTTGCATGATTGTAGTGTGTGGATTTCATGCACGCGTATATCTATTTTATAGCTTACTTCAGCGTTACCATCTTCACCTTCTGCTACCATTTTTTCTTTCTCAAGCTTACCTAAAATGCCAATAGGATTATTGAGATCTAGCGTATCGAGTAAATTTAGTTGGTCTTCAAATAACGTTAATGGTTGCTTGCCGCTAAAGTCCATAAGTTTTGCAGTGCCATAAGTGCGGTTATTTTTACTCATCTTTCGTTGCAAATCTTCAAGTTTCCCAATAATAAGCACTCTTGAACCATCAGCAATATGCTCTAAATCAGCGATTTTAGCAGCATTTTTTATATTTTCTATTTCATTTCGAAAATCATCTAGTGGATGCCCGCTTAAATAGATTCCCAAACTTTCATATTCATATTCAAGCAAAAGCTTATTATGGAGTTCTGGTAATGCGTCAATCTGCAATTGCGGGCATAACTCCTTTGCACCAAATAAACCACCACCTTTACGCTCTTGCGACATACGTCTGCCTAAATCACAAATATAATCAAGATTCTCAAGCATACTTGCACGTGTATAACCAAGATTATCAAGACTACCGCTTTTTACTAATGGTTCAAGTACTTTTTTAGAGATTCTGCGGAAGTTTGCTTTTGTAATAAAATCTTCAAGGCTATTAAAGTTTCCATTTTGCTTCCTATCAGCAATAATACCCTGTAATGCACCTTCTCCTGCCCCTTTAATTGCATTTAAACCAAAGACGATTTTCTTTTTACCTTGCTCATCAATCATAACAGAAAAATTTGTTTGTGAAGTATTAACATGTGGTGGCAAAATTTCGATACCCATTGCCCTTGCTTCATCAATATAAGTAGCAACTGCTTCAATTTTATGGCTTTCACTTGAAAGCATTGCTGCCATAAACTCATGTTCATAATAGGTTTTGAGATAGGCGGTTTGGAAAGTCAGGATTCCATAAGCAGCAGAATGGGATTTATTGAATCCATATTCTGCAAATTTTGCAATTTGGTCAAAAAGCTCTTCAGCTTTTACTCTATCAAAGCCATTTTTTTGTGCTCCATCAGCAAATTTTGTGCGGTTTTCTGTCATAATTTGTGCATCTTTTTTACCCATCGCCCTACGCACAAGATCTGCTTCTCCAAGTGAGAATCCGCCAATTACTTGCACAATCTGCATAACTTGTTCTTGATATACAATAACACCATAAGTGTTTTTTAAAATAGGCTCTAATTCTTTAAAGGTATAAGTAACTTGTGTGCGTCCATGCTTCCTATTAATATATTCATCGCTCATACCACTTTCCATAGGTCCGGGTCTAAAAAGTGCAAGTAAGGCAATAGCATCATCAATACCACTTGGTTGTAGTCTGCGGTTAAACTCTTGCATGCCATTTGATTCTAATTGGAATATACCGAGCGTATTGCCACTGCGTAAAGTTTTATAAACTCTCTCATCATTGACATCAAGCGTTGAAAGATTAATATCAATATTATTTGTATCTTTAATAATATCAAGGGCATCTTGAATAACAGTTAATGTTTTTAATCCTAAGAAGTCGAATTTTATCAAATCAACAGGTTCTAAATATTTCATAGAATATTGTGTTACCATTGCACCTTTTGTGCGTTCGCTTACATACAAGGGAACTTTATGCCATAGCTCTTTTTCAGAATCTATAACAAGGGCGGCAGCATGCTTTCCTGTATTGCGGTTTAATTTCTCAAGACGTAAAGCCATCTCCCATACATTTTTTGCAAGCTTATCACTTTCAATTAATTCTTTAATCTTTGGCTCTAATTCATATGCACCTTCAACAAAATTCCCATTTTTATCAGTATAACCTTTTAAGGTAATACCAAGCTTTGTTGGGATAAGCTTTGCAAATTTATCTGCATCTTTAATTGGCATACCATAAATTCTAGCAACATCACGAATAACACCGCGTGCTAACATTTTACCAAAAGTAATAACTTGGGCAACATTATATTCACCATATTTTTCTTTCATGTATTCAAACATTTCAGCACGTCTTTTTTGGCAGAAATCAGTATCAATATCAGGCATAGAAATACGCTCTGGATTTAAAAACCGCTCAAAAAGTAAATCATACTTAATAGGATCTAAATCAGTGATTTCTAAACAATAAGCCACAAGGCTTCCTGCCGCACTTCCCCTACCCGGTCCTACCGGAATCTTGTTGCGTTTTGCATAATGGATAAAATCCCAAACTATAAGCATATAGCCCGGAAATCTCATGTGTGTAATAATATCCATTTCTTCTTGCAAACGTTCATGATATATTTTATGTTGTTCTGGGCTTACTTGTTCTAATCTTTTTGCTAAACCTTCTTTGCATTTATGTATAAAATATTCAGCTTCATTTTGTATAACAATGCCCTCATTTTGTGCATATTCATGAGCAAACTTAAAGCTTGGTGGTGTGGGTGGATTTTTATCATCTTTTAATTCAATAGTAAGATTGCATTTATCTGCTATTTCTTTTGTATTATACACAGCTTCTGGAATATCCATAAATAAATCAAGCATTTGTTCTGGACTTTTGATATAAAACTCTTGAACAGTATGACGCAGACGCTTTGGATCATTAATATCAGTTGCCATAGCAATCATCATTGCGGCTTCTTGCATACTCGAATCTTCTTGCTTTGTATAATGGGCATCATTGGTAGCAATAAGTTTTACACCTGTTTCAAGACTTAAACGCAATAAATCATTATCAATAAATTTTTGGTCTGCAATACCATGCCGCATTATCTCAATATAAAAATCATCACCAAAAATATCTTGGTATTCATGGATTGCTTCTTTTGCACCATCATAACCTTTTGCACCCATTATTATTTTTTTTTCTCGTTTTTTATTATCCATATATGGACTTAAATTAAGATTCCATGAAATCTCTCCATTAAGGCATGCTGATGAACATATAATACCTTTTGCATGCTCTTTTAATATTTTTTTATTAATTCTTGAAGTGCGATAAAATCCTTGTATAAAGCTTTGACTTGATAAATACATAAGATTTTTATAACCCTCTTCATTTTTTGCATAAAGGCAAATATGAAACTTTGGCGTATTTGGTGATTTATCATTTAATTCCTCTTTATTGTGAATATAGGCTTCAATACCAATAATTGGCTTAATACCCGCCTTTTTCATAATCTTATAAAATTCAATAGCACCAAACATATTGCCATGATCAGTCATTGCAACGCTATCCATGCCAAGCTCTTTTATACGCTTTGCTAAAACATCAAGCTTATTTGCTCCATCCAAGAGAGAATACTCTGTATGGAGATGTAGATGCGTAAAAGGAATATGTGTAGTTTTTATGTGATTTTCCATAATATACCTTTATATAAATAATTATTAGGTATATTACTACACTTAAGGTTAAACTTCTTTGAATCTCTATTTTTTATCGCTATGTATATTAAAAATATATTTTATATACACTTTTTGTTACATTGTAATTTGAGTGCTAGAGAATACATTCTAAAATAATAAAAAATATGATATAATTTATCTTTTTAATAAAAAATAATATGCAAGTTAAAACAAATTTGTGAAGTTTCAAGGAGTGGTTATGGAACTTATTGTAAATGAAAATGCAAAAACACTTATCCGTGAATTAGAATCTACGCATGGTGCAATTCTGTTTTATCAAAGTTTTGGTTGCTGTGATGGCTCTGTGGCATTATGTTATGCTAAAAAAGATTTTCAGCTTGGCAATAATGATGTTTGCCTTGCAAGCACCGATGGTATAGAGCTATGGACACACCATTCACAAGTGCAGTTATATAAAGATAAAATATTCCACCTTAGCATAGAAATAGGAAATGGCAATGAATATTCCCTAGAATATGGTTGTGGCATGCATTTTGTATTTTTATAAAATGCATAACTATTGCACTTAAGTCATTACTTAGAAATATAAAAACTCCAAAATTAAATTGGTATATATTATGCATAACAACAACATAAAATTACAAGAAAAACAAAAAATATATTATAATACTATTTCATTTTATTGTGCAATGAGGATATAATGGCAACACAAAAGCAAACTAAAAAAACACAAGAACAACCTCAAGATAATCTGCATGAAGCTACATGCAAACCACTTGGGACAATCATGCAAGACTTACAAAAAGCCCAAACGCAAATTAATGAAAACTCTATTTATGAACGCAACTTACATGCGTTAAGCATAAGAGATCCACTCTTATTTTATAATTTATTAGAAATTAAAACAAATATGCGGTATGAAGTGTTTATGGGAAATGATAGTGCAAATTTTAATATTGTAGAGTTAGAACGCAATATTCCACTTTATACAGGAGATCCCCTGCAAGAGAATTTAGCTACATTAAAAAACTATGAAATCTATCGCTACTATCCCTATCTTTATGCTTATGGTTTAGGTAATGGAATCTTATATCGTATGATGTTGGGTAATGAGATTTTAAAGCGTATTGTAGTTATTGAACCAGAATTAGAGATTATCTACATTGTGTTAAATCTCATTGATTTTAGTGAAGAGATTCTAAGTAATAGATTAATTTTATTACATGCAGCACAATGCAACTTTAATATGATTAACTCTCTTTTTGATATGGATAAATTTTCTAAAGTATATTCTAAAGTTTATGATTTATTTGTGCCAAATAGCTACTATGAACAATATAGTGATGAGATTCTAAGAATCAATAAAGACTTTGTTGCGGCAATTGAACATGGCGTTATTAGCGTAGGCAATGATACAAAAGATGCTATTGTTGGGATAAAACAACATATTGAAAATTTAAAATATTCTCTCTATGCTCCAAGTCTTATGGAAATCCACAGCAAACTAAAGGGTAGAGATACAGCCATTATTATCTCTACAGGTCCAAGTCTCTACAAACAATTAGACCAACTTAAAGCAATTGCACCTTATGCGACACTTTTTTGTATTGATGCAAGCTTCCCTGTGCTTACTCAACATGGTATAAAACCAGATATTGTTTTTTCACTTGAACGTGTAAAAGAAAGTGCAAAATTTTACACAGATACTCCTATGGAAGCACAAGAAGATGTTATTTTTTCTTTAACTTCAATCGTGCATGAAGATACTATCCATGCAATACAAAAAGGTGTAAAACAATTTAGTTTTCGTCCGTTTGGCTACACAACACTTTTTAATTTTTATGAATATGGTTATCTTGGTATTGGTATGAGTGCAGCAAATATGGCATATGAATTAGTTGTGCATTCACAATTTAAAAGGTGCATTATTATAGGACAGGATTTAGCCTTTGGACAAGATGGTTCAAGCCATTCTCAAGGAGCTGTATATGGCACAAATGAAATTAAGCCCAAAAAAGATAAAGTTTATGTGGAAAAATATGGTGGTGGTGGTGTAGTAGAAAGCACAGAAGTATGGAAACTCTTTTTAAACTTCTATGAAAAAGATATAGCAAATACTCCATATAAAATAGAAGTCATTAATGCAACGGAGGGAGGGGCTAGGATTCGCGGAACTATTGAAATGCCTTTTAAAGAAGCCTGTGCATTGATTCCAAAAATAAAGAAAAAACCAATAAAACTAAAAGCCCCAAGCAAATCCCATGCAAAAAAGAATATGGAGAAAGCCATTGAAATCTGTCAAAATTGGATTGATTATGGTGAATTGCAGCAAAAAAAAGTAGAAGATGTTTTTCTTGAATTGGTAGCCTTTTTACAAGAAATAGAAGAATTAAACCGCCAAAATGAATTAGAAAAATTCAATTATGCAACAATGGATAAACTCATAGATTCAATTGATGAAATTAAGGATATTTTTAATTCTAGAGTTTTCCACGACTACTTTACAGATGCTTTGCAATCCTATATTTTCCATCAAGAACTTGATATAGCACAACTTTTAGTGCGACCTATTAATAATGATGATGATAAAAAGGCAAAAGAGTTAGAGTGGCTCTATCATCATAGATATTGGCTTTTTAGTCTTGCAGGTGGGATTGATACAGTAGTAACTGTTGTGCGTAAAGCCTTGGAATACTTAAGTGGCAAGCCATATGAAAGCATTAAAGATAAAGAGAAAAAAGAAGAGGCAAAACAAAAATAAAGTAAATTGGCATTATAATCTATTTTAAGCATTTTTCTAAATTATTTAGTAAGTTTTATCTATATAGCCACTTTTAAAAAGCTCGCACAAAAACAATATAGATTAAAGAAATAAATCCCCATAACAACCAAAAAAATATTTTGGATAAAAACTAATAACTTTTTATATTTCCAATAGATTCTAGAAAGCATATATCCATTATTATTTTAGGTTAAGAATAGACAATCTCATTATTTAAAAAATTGCACTATTCTTTAATCTTTATAAGTTTAAATATTTAGCCGTCTTTAAACAGATATATTTTACCTAAATGCACTTCATTTTATTACCAAAATAATAATAATCCTTAGATTCTATAATTTTATGGCATTTATATATAAGCTATCCTAAAACATTACGTAAAGGGGTTTCTATTTCTACTTGGCTTTTTGGCTCTACAAGACGTTCGCCTACTTCTTCACCATTTTTATAAAAAATTAATGTTGGGATTCTACGAATCTGTAGTGTGTCTTTTAGT
The DNA here is from genome assembly GCA_029264655.1 of Helicobacter sp. Lineage (GTDB taxonomy): Bacteria > Campylobacterota > Campylobacteria > Campylobacterales > Helicobacteraceae > Helicobacter_A. The sequence continues at coordinate 14,055 of JARHZY010000137.1, forward strand.
TGTTCTTCATTATCAAAATTTACTTTAAAAAAATGCACTTTATCCTTATATTCAGTCGCTAAAGCCTGCATAATCGGCTCAATGCGTTTGCAATCAGGACACCAGCTAGCACCCACATTAACAACTACTACACCATCTTTCACCATATCAGAATAATTATTGTGATTTAACTCTTGCATATCCCATCTCCTGAAAAAATTTGTGCTATGCTACTCTAAAAAGTTAAACGATATGATAACAAAATATAAATATTTATCTAAAAATTATAACATTATATGCTTAATGCATAATAGCAACATATTATCTCTTTAGAACATTTTTTAGATGATTGCCTATAATATTCCATATTTGACAACTTAATGTATCTATTTAAAAGCGAAAAATAAGAATCCCTAACAAAAAATATGATTATTTGCATATCTAAAATAACCATTTACAACCAACCTCAAACATACTCCGCTCAATCTTATTACTATATAGGCTCACATTTTATGAGAAATAAAAAGCAATTAGGGCTTTTATTTTCTCTTGATATGCATTAAGTTACATCTATTTGCAAACCAACAATGCTCTTTACTTTAGGCTTTTTAAAATCTTATTTTATTGATATACTTACCAAATAATATAGAACTAACGCACGTCAGCACGTAAAGTTACAACACTAAATAATATACCATGCTCACATTGAAAATGTTTTTTAATTGGTGTGGATTTGCCATGTATATAACTTTCAATATTACCCACTTTGCTACCACCAATTTGCAGGGCTTGTTCCTGTAAATCCTTTAAGGCAGAGAAAAAAAGTAGAGTGCATATATGTGTAGAATCTTGTAATACATTATGCGTTGTTTTACTCGCAATAATGCCATGTCGTTTTAATTTAGCCCGCTTTGGATTCTTACTAAATTGCAATACAATATTTTTATGCAACATGTCTTTTGCAATTTGGGATTTTTTAAGATTGGGTAATGGAATATTTTGTATCTCTGCATTTGCATATAACACATAGAAAAACATGCAAAACAAAAAAACAAAATAACATTTCATTGGAATCCTTATAGATAAGGTAGGGAAAATCCCTACTTACAACATATATCAAAAAATTAAGAAGCCATCATAAGCCCAGCATGCACATAATTAATATTATAAAGTTTATTTACAAGCTGATTAATAAGCCCACGCATTTCCATACTTAAACTTTCATTGCGTAATAACTTATTAAATGCTTCAAAGTTAATATCATCACTAGTTTTAGCAATATAGCTTGCAGCGATTAAATCTTGACTATTTAAGATATTTTCGCCTCGCAATATATTCGCCATTGTCATAAAACTTGCAGCATCTTTAAACCCCCCTTGTATAGAATCTCCTAAGCCTTCAATCCTTTGCAAATATTCTGATTTAACAAACACATCTTGTGGCAGATAATTTTCATCTGCAGATGTTGGTATATAGCGATTCCTTGAACCATGATGAATATCAATACCATGTTGATTATGCACGCTATCGGCATATCTTTTTTGTAAAATATTCTGTGAAACTTGCATTTTAAATCCTTTCAAAATAGATTTACAATAGTTTAAAGCAAAAAGGATTCCAAAATTATTCCATAAAGAAAAATATAAAATAAAATATTATTTTGCGAGCATGGATTTCTTAAAAATATTATCTATAGGTAATAGCTTCTTATCTTTTAGCATTCATGAATAAGGTAGTTGTTGTTTTTATCTGTTTTAATCCTGCAATCACAACATTTATGAAATACTATAAAACAATATTTTAATGTATAGGTTGCAATTTCTTTGTTGTAGTATAACCCAACACAAGAACACTTACCACTAAGGCACAACATTGTGATATAGGATAGGCAACCCATGCACCCTGCAATCCATAATAATAAGTCATAAGCGGTAACAATATAACAATAAATACAAGAGTATAAGAAAGTGTTACAATAAAAGAAGCAAGTGCTTGTTGTAATGCCTGTAAATAAAATGCAATAAGTAAATTAAGACTTAAAAAAACATAGCCAATACAATAAATATCTAATGCTACAATACTTTGAGTTCTTAGTTTTAAATCTTTTAGATATAAAGCAACAATATAGCTATCAAATAGAAAAAAAAGCATATAAAGCACACATGATAACCCCAATGCGACATAAACATAAAATTTAAAAATCTTTCGCAAACGCACAAAATGCCGCATGCCATAATTAAAACTCGCAATGGGTTGTATAGATTCTGCAAGTGCATATACAATAATAAAAAAATTAAAGCCAGCATAAAGAATAGCACTATAAATAGCAAGTGCATATTCTCCACCTATATTTTTTAGAATCTGATTATATAACCACATTACAACACCAACGCTTGCTTCACTCGCAGCATAAGGAAAACCATACTTTATTGCACGTCCAAGCAAATGCCAATGAAACACTCTTACAAAATATAATTCCCCTCTTTTTTCACAAATAGAAGGCAATGCAGTATAGATTTTTGCTGCAAAAGCAGGATTACAAAATCCAAGTATTAATGCTCTATGTTTTGATTCTATATAATGCCACAATAACACAAAAGAGCTAATGATATATGCCAATACCGTTGCATACGCACTTCCAATAATGCCAAGCTCCCATATAAACAAAAAAAGATAGTTCAATATAATATTGCAACCAGCCCCAAGAAATGTTGCAAACATTGCAAAACGAGGGCGTTTATCATTAATCACGCAAACATCAAGCACAGGTTGCAAAATAATTCCAAAAAGCCCTACACAAGTCCCACGCAAATAATCGACTGCCATAGCATGCACCATTGGTGTTAAATCTTTCACAAAGCAATCAATAATAAATGCGGCATATATGTAACCTAATATTCCAATCATTAAAGACAAAGGCAATAAAAAATAGATAATGCTACTAAAAATAGCACGAGCTATATGTGCTCTATCTTTTGCAAGATAATAGCTAATAAGGCTTGCCCCACCTAACGAAAACATAAGTGAGCATGCCATTAATGCAGGCCAAAGTGGCCACACTACGACAATGGCTTTCATAGCATCATCGCCTAATTTTTTATTAACAAAAATACCATCAGCAGTAGAATAGCTTGCCATAGCAAGCATAGCTAATAATATAGGAAAAAAATAATTAAAAAAAAGTTTAGGAATGCTATCGTTTGTTAAATCAAGATTGCTCTTTGCGTATGCCATCATCCTGTCCTAAATTATTCCGCACTATATGTTCATCATCTTTTTTTTTCATTGGAATTTTAAAGAGAATAATAAATAACCACCGCACAACGCCATAAATAATATAAGAACTCAATAAAACACAAAGCGTCAAAGATGGTTGGGCAATAACAAATGTAAGTAAAATAAGCAAAACAATAAAATATTTTAGATTCCAATGCATCTTTTTAAAACTTGGATAGCGAATGTTGCTTACCATAAGAATAGCAATAAAAAATGCAAACACAAGAAATATGTAAGTGTGTGTGCGTAAAAACTCAATCAAACCAAAAAAGCTTACTCTTTGATGCTCAACGACAAGAATCCACAAACACACAATCGCTGCAGCAGATGGAATAGGTAAGCCTATAAACGAATTAGTTTCAACATTTGTTGTGATATTAAAACGTGCAAGGCGAATAGCCCCAAGCACAACAAATAAGCCACTAATTGCTATACCATAACGACCATAATCATGCCCCACATAAAAATAAAGCAATACAGCAGGTGCTACACCAAATGCCACTACATCAGCAAGGGAATCAAATTCTACGCCAAATTTACTTGCAGTATTTGTTAGTCTTGCTACGCGTCCATCAAGTCCATCAAGCACCATGGAAAATAAAATATACCAACATGCGTTTGTAAAAGCCTTAGAATCTGCATTCATTAAACCTTTATGTGCCATAAAAATAGCCATGATACCCAAAAATATGCTACCTGCTGTAAAAAGATTGGGTAAAATATAACGCGGACTAATCTTCATAATCTTTCCTTTTTATATCCAAGCAATGAAAATATCATTTTTACAATTATGATTGTAGCATAATTTTAAAAAAAATTAAAAATTTAAAGCAATAAACAAAGATACAGCAAAAAAAATAAAGTTATCTCAATTCAGAATAATTATCTAAATACCAAATTGCTCTATAAATTTATACTTCACTAAAAATCTCAATCTTCAAAAAATATAACTAATCTTTAAAAATTACACAATACATAATAGAAGATAATAAAACAAGAATATTTTATATACTTGCTAGCATGAATTACCCCATTCCCCCCTTATTTAAAAAATGAGGGGGGGGCTTTATTACTCAAAGCTAAGTAACCCAAGCTAACATGAAAGGCTTTTTGTTTATAATATTATAGGCTATTTCTAAGCAAAATGACTTTAATATTTATTAAAGAAAATATAGCTACATATTTAACTGAAATATTTTAATGTTTGAAATTTTACTGAATAATTCATCTTACTTAAGAAGTAAGATTCTTGCTTGTGTTTTGATAAAACTCTACTATAACTATGCGTATTTTTATCTCAATTGAATATTTTACTTTTAAAATCAATCCTGCAATATCCCATAAGATTAAAGCTATAGTAGCAATAAATTCCTATCATCAATAAAATAAAACACATGGATAGATAATAATCTTAAAGCATACTTTAACCATTTTTAACAATATCAAACTAACAAAGCAAATTAATAACTATAATGAAAAAATATTTATATAATATAAAATTTTTAGAATCTGTGTAAAAGCAGATAGCATTCTAAATATTATATGCGATATAGAAACTATCTAGTTAAATTATAAAATAATAATAGTAAGATTGTTTATTCGGTCTTATTTGCACAATTATCAAGAAATCTCTTTGTTGGATGCCCTGTTCTAAACTCCATACTTATACGCATTGGATTATAAAGCTCTGTTGGGCTTTGCAACACAAAAGTATGAGAATCTACTAAATCTTTACGCACAAAAAATGCATTAACTCCATTTAGATTTGTTGCAACCAATGCATATCCTTTTTGATTTAAGAGATTAACTAGAGCTTGCAATGATGCCCCTTGTTTATCTGAACCATCCCACACATATTCTTTTTCATAAGGCATAATCCAAAGTGATGGGGGTGGAAATTTCGCATTATATTCTATAATTACTACACGCGGATGTATGTAAGTAAGGGCTTCAAATATATGGTAATCATTACCATCAATATCAATTGAAAGTAAATCAATTTCATCAATCGCAGCAGCACCATTTTCTTGCATAAGTTCATTAATGTTTTCTTTTGTAATAAAGGCATGGAGCACCTTTAATCGTCCTTCTTTTATTGGATTAGCAAAATTTTGTTGGATTTGCTTCACATATTCTTCACTTCCATCCATAAAAACACCACGCCAACCTTGCAATAACAAAAAATGTGTATTGCATTCTAAGCCATCTTGCACACCAAATTCTACAAAAAAGCGATTTGTTGTCCCTATTCGCCTAAAAATCTCTTGTATAATACCATCTTCATCATTTTGGCTATACACTTTATAACCAAAATGCTCAAGTCGCCTTGAATCGCTGTATTTTGGTGTTGATAAAAGCTGATTGCGTAAAATTTCTGATTGCCCTGCAAGCATACTGCGTGAATGCCACAACATTCCATCCATATACCCTTTTATTCTTCGCTTAAAAGTCCTGCTTAAAAACATAATGTTCCTTACCTCATAATAAAGTTTGCTGAAACTAGCCACGCAAATATACAAAAAAAACAATTCAAGTATTTTTGGAAAAAAGTAAAATTTTCATAAATTATAGTTTTTCATTGCATAACGCCAATAAGCATTATAGATGGATTCTAAAATATCTTTAAAAAGATGCTTCTATCAATAAGATTGGTATATTTCCTTATAATATATTATAAAAACACTAGCGATATAGTATTAATAATAAAATATGAGAAAATCCGTAATTAATTAATAGTTTTATATATTTACATTTATAACATTAAGATATTGAGCTAAAACTTTCATAAATGAACAAAAAATATGAAATAATTTTTATTATTTAATATTTTTTGTTAAATAATGCTATACTTCTTTTTTGTTTTATTTGTTTGACAGATAAAACATATTTTTTTAAAGGAATGATAGATGATGACAAAGAAACTTGGCATAAACATTGCACTTGCAGGAGCGGTAACACTCACTATTGCATTTGCTGCAAGCACACTTCCAAGCGATAAGGAATTATTAGCAAAAGCAAAAGATTCTTTTTTGCAACCAATACCAATGGGTAAGGAATTAGTAGATTTTCAGCAACAAAAAATTAAAGAAACAGGGCTTGCAAAAGACTATAAACCATTGCTCACAAAAGAACAAGTTGAATTAGGTAAGAAGCTTTATTTTGACCCGCGTCTCTCAAGCTCTAATCTTATCTCATGTAACACATGCCATAATTTAGCGCTTGCAGGCACAGATATAATTCCAGCAGCCATTGGGCATAAATGGAGTCCCAACCCTCATAATCTCAATAGTCCAACAGTGCTTAATTCAGTATTTAACGAAGTGCAGTTTTGGGATGGGAGATCACAACATTTAGGCGACCAAGCACAAGGACCAATACAGAATCCAGCAGAAATGGCAGCAAAACCAAATCTTGTTGAAGAAAAAATTACTTCTATACCAGAATATGTAGAAGCATTTAAACAGGCATATGGCAAAAATGTAAAAATTGATTTCAAACTTATTGCTGATACTATCGCTCTTTATGAATTTACCCTCACAACGCCAAGTCGCTATGATTCTTTTTTACGAGGTGATACAACAGCACTAAGCAAGCAAGAAAAAGAAGGGTTAAATACTTTTATAGATAAAGGCTGTGTTGCATGCCACAATGGCATTAATCTTGGTGGTAATATGCAAGCTTTTGGCATTGCAGGACAATATAAATATGCTAATGTCGGTGATTTTAGAGGCGATAAAGATGGGCTCGTAAAAACACCTACATTAAGAAATATTATGCAAACAGCACCATATTTTCATAATGGACAATATTGGGATGTAAAAGATGCGATTAAAGAGATGGGTAAGATTCAATTGGGCGTAAATTTAAGTCCAAAAGAAATAGAATCTATTGCTACATTTTTTCGAGCACTAGATGGTAAAATGCCAGAGGTTGCATATCCTGTATTACCACCTTCACACGCAAAAACACCAAAACCAACTTTTTAATACCAAAATAGTGTATTAAAAAATATACAAATAGATATAACATAAGTAGATAAAAATCTATGAAGTTATACCTATTATACATAAACCTAAAGGTTAATAATATAAATTAATTGCCACCATATACTAGAATCTCAATTTTAATCTTTAAACACGAATACTTCATACTATGGGTTTTTAAATGTGGTTTATATAGTTGTAAAATCAAAATTATCCTTAATGTTACAAACCTTTACTGATTGCCTATTGTTTTTTGATAATACGGACAATAAGTGTGCGGTTATTGTTGCCTATATATTCATATTGCAAATCTTTTGGATAGCGTTTAAAAACATTTACCCATCTTTTTGTTTTAAAATATTCTTTCAATGTGTAATGTGGATTCTGCGATTGCAGATAATTTGAGAGTTGGGCAACATGGCAAAAACCTTCTTTATTTTTTATTGTTTGGATAGCGTGCTTTAAAATTGTTAGTTCGTTGTTTTCTGTTGCTATAACTTTTCTTCTCGTATTTTTACATACATCTGGAATACAAATAAAGTGAGAATAAGCATTTTGCAATGATATGGGTGTTTTTGCTTCACCAAAGCCAATAGATTCTTTACCTTTAGCCTGAATTTCTAGAGCCACTTCCCTAAAATCACTATCACTTGAAACAATACAAATAATATCTATAATGTTATCATATAGAATCTTATAGACGCTTGATTGCATGCTAAAATCACTTGCATTTTTAAAATTTTTATTTTGGAATACTTGAATGGGTAGCATACCATATTGCTCTATTATTCGTTGCCCCCAATCACTTTGCCTGCTCCAGTCCTTAAAAGCTTGTTTCAAAACAACTTTTCCAAATTGTTCTAATTTTTTAAGTATGAAAGGAATATGCGATGATGCAATATTCTCACAATCAAATAAAACGGCTATTTTACACATATTTACTACTCCTTTAATTGCTAGTTTAGCGATTATTCTACCGATAACTTATATATACACATACATTAGACTTATAATTCCTTGTTTTATTTAACATTCGCATTATTTTATAAATAATATTTGAATAAATATAGAATGTTGGTGCATGTTTTACCAATGCATATATGTAAATATTCTCATTAATAATATTAGCATATTTGCGTTACACTCTACATAATTTTCTTTAATCTTTTATTTATATTTTGGCGTTTATTACATGAATATAAGTGTTTTTTGCTATAATTTACAGATTATTTAGACATATTTTTATTTAGAAAGAGTCCATATGAAAGTATATCATCTCTCACATATTGATTTAGATGGCTATGGTTGTCAGCTTGTTTCACGTGAATTTTTCCCCAATATTACTTTTTACAATGCAAATTATGGGAGAGAAGTTATGGTGCGTTTGCAAGCGATTTTACGCGATATTGAATCTTATAAAACACAAACAAGCGAAGTTGCAATGCTTTTTGGCAAACCTGTAAAAGTAGAACGAGATAGCAATACTACACCCATAAAAGAGCAATTCATTATTCTTATTACAGATTTAAATCTTACAACACATGAAGCTAAGTTTTTAAGCGAACAAGTTAAAGAATTAAAAATGGCACAAGTTGATGTTGAAATTATATTGCTTGATCACCATGCTACAGGTGAAGAAAGTGCAAATATATATGGGTGGTATTATCTTGATACTATGCGTTGTGCAACAAAGATTACTTATGAATATCTATTAGAACGTTTTGGTTTAGATAGCAATATACAACAATGGTTAAAACCTATGGTAGAAATGATTAATTCTGTAGATATATGGCTTGAAGATGGTTTTGGCTTTGAGTTTGGTAAAGTTGCAATGAGCCTGATTGCTTCAAGTAATGAATTTAATCGTTTTATGTTTGATAAAGAAAACAGGGACTATAAACTTAAATTACTAGCATTTGCACGTAATTTTTTTGTTGATTGTGCTGAATCAAAAAATGGTGGTTTAATAGATGGAAAAGCTTTTGATGAAGTAGGCTTTGATAATGCAGTGTTTTTTATTAAAAAAGAGGTGCTAGGTGGCAATAAAGATACCGAAACAATGGATAATATTGTATCGCGAGCACAAGTAAAATTACTTGAAGCAAAAAAAGAACAATGCAAAATATATTTTGAAGACAAAGTTGGCTTCTTAAGTTATTGTATGGGTGGTATTTCTGTTGTAGCTAATAAATTCTTGCAAGATAATAAAGAATTTGATTTCTATATGGATGTAAGCAATCGCGGTAATGTTAGTTTGCGTTCTAATGGCAATTGCGATGTGAGTGCATTAAGCCAAATGTGCTTTAATGGCGGTGGGCATAAAAATGCAAGCGGTGGTCGCATTGATAGTTTTAAAGAAAGTTTTATATATGAAGATATTAAAACGCAAGTGCAAGGACATTTACAAATGAAAGATGAATGGGATTTATAAGATTCCATAGCAATACAATACTTCAAAATATTACCACAAGTAAATAGACTGCTTATTTCAATAAAGATTATAACTCTATTCCTTTATATATTCATGACATTTTGCAAATATGCAAAAGAAAAACCACAAATCATTATATTATCATTAAATTTTTTATATCAATGTAATATAGAATCTAGTCTGCTTATTAATACATTAGCCCCTGCTTGTATCTTATCTTGTATCTGGTTTAGATTGATAGCTTCATTTGCCCTAACACTAAATCTATCATTTTCATCTTGTATTATCTTAGCA
>JARHZY010000020.1 GCA_029264655.1 Helicobacter sp.
TCACACAAGTTAATGTTAAAGCAGCTGAAAGTCAAATTAGAGATGTGGATTTTGCTGAAGAATCTGCGACATTCTCTAAACATAATATTTTGGCACAATCAGGTAGCTTTGCTATGGCTCAAGCAAATGCAGTGCAACAAAATGTTTTAAGACTTTTGCAATAGCATAAATACATAATTATTTAATATTTCAATGAAATTCTCTTGTTTATAGAGCAAGGGAATTTTCAATTCACTCTCAATGCAAAATATTCTTTACTTCTAATTTTATATACATAGACATTATTCTTATCTGTGCTAAGTTATAAATTATATCTCAATTTTTGACTTTAAACTAGTGCATTATGCAAAATAACAATATTCTAGCATTCTCAATTAATTAAAAAATCAATGCTTAATACCAAAATATTAAAAAATCATAATTTGAACATAAAGCAACCAATAATTAGGGATAAACTCATTTGCCACTAGTTATGCTTTTATGTAAAATTTTTATATACCCTAGTAATTTGCATTAACTCTAAAATATGGTGTAGATTATTTACCCTTGATTTTTTTGTCAAATGGCAATATTTTATAATCATAAATTATTGCAGTAGGAAAGGTTTGTTGCCTAAAAATATGCTTATACTTATGGGAGTGCAAGAAAGAATAAAGAAGTTGCTAGAAGATAAATTATCAACGCCTGCTGCCATTAACTTTAAAAAACTAGTGATAGGATTAATATGTGGGTTTTTGCAAGATGGCTTGGTGCTAATAGATTCTATAAAGACAAGATAGTTTTAGGTATAGTAAAAAATAATAAGTGTTTTGTTTGGTAGAGAATTTATATGGGTTAGCACTAATTAATTTCTTGTGTCAAAAGACATTAGAAAAAATATTTTAGATAAACCTCATATGATGCTTATACAACTTAGTTATAGGTTATATCCATATTAGTTTTTATGTTAGCATATAAGACTAATCAAGTTTTTTACAATATTGCACTAGATTGGGCTATTTATCCGAATACAAACATGTTGCCTATTAGCATACACCAATGCTTTAGCTACATGTATATTAAATTTTAATACCAAATCATATGCCATAAAATATCCTACCATATAGAAATGTTTAAGGATTTTTAAACAATATATAAAAAGCTTTCAACAAAGTTCAAATTTATATTTCTACTTTAATTTTTATGATACTACTATTGTTTCATGATATTATTAAGGCATAGGGGAGATTATTAAGAATTTTTATTAGTCTTATTTTATATGAACTTATAGAAATTATATTATTGTTTATGCCGCAAAGTATTTTCTAGTTCCATAGACATATCAACGCCATCTGCTGGTGGTGGGGGGAATAGGTGTGTTTCCATTTTGCGTAAGAAAGCAATTACAGAGCTATTATAATCTCCATAAGGTGAATGGGCGACCATAAAGAGATAAGTAAGCTTACCTCCACTATCTATACGAATACGCACTTTCGCACTTGTGGCTGCTTGGTAAAAATTCCCACTCTTTTGCCATTCATTCATAAGAATCTGTTCAATTTGTGCATACCATTTATCATATTTCTTTTTATCTTCTGCATTACCTGAAAACTTTGGTTTTTCAAGCACAATTTTTGTTGTCATGGCTTGTTTGATATTTGTATTTAGATTCTGTGTAGCTTGTTGCAATGCCTTTGTGCTTTGTTCTATGGCTAGAGCATTTTGTGCAAGTTGGGCTTGTTTTACTTTTTGTGCTTCATCTTGTTGCTTTTTTGCTTCTTGTATTTGTTGCTTGCGTTTTGCTTCTTCTTCTTTGCGTATGTCTTGTGAAGTTTTTGACGAAACATTGGCAAATACATCAGCTAAATCTACTTCTTTTGGCTTTTCTTTTATTTCTTTTGGTTTTTCTGCTAGAGTTTGGGCTTGCTTTGGTGGTGGAGATATTTCTTTTGGTGCTTGCACTATCTCTTGTGCTGGTGTGGGTTGTGTTTGTATTGGTGTTTCTTCTATGGGGGCTTCTTGTTGCTGGGTTGCTTGCTGCATGGTATCATTTTGCGGCACAACAGCTGCTAGCTCAATACTTTCATTAGCTAAAATTTCTGCTATAACAGCTTCTTCCTCGCCATAATGCACTTGTTCTTTATAAAACTTGAATCCACCAAGCAATAAAAGTAACATAAGCACATAAATGCAACATGCAATAAGCCCACTCATTATATGCAATGAAGGGCTATTTTTATGCATAACAACATCTTCTTTCATTGTGTTCCTAACGATACCTTAGTAAATCCTGCTTGTTTTAATACAGCAAATACAGGGACAACTTCGCCATAATATAAGCCCTTATCTGCATAAATATAAACAGATTGTGATTTATCATATTTATTTGCACGTAACGAAAAGTTTTCTTTAAAATCCCTATACTGAAACACATCTTTATCAATATGTATTTGCCGATCTTTGTCAATACGCACAGAGAGTATGGGGTTTATTTCAGCACGTTTGCTTTTTGAACCATCTGGTAGCTGTATATCTTCTCGATAAACAATTGCAGGAGTCGTTACCATAAGAATTGCGAGCAATACAAGCATAATATCAACAAGCGGTGTAATGTTGAGTTCTGGTTTTTCTTCAAGCTCTAAATCATCCATTGACTTTTCCGCCCCATACGATATTCTTTTGTTGTTGTGTGAAAGCATTTTTTGTTTTATCAAAACCATTTGCATTTGTATCATTATCAAAAGCGGCAAGTGCGACATCTATTTGTGCCTGCAAGCATACACTAAGCACTGTTATTTTGCGTTTAAGGATAAGATAGAAAGAATATGCAGGAATAGCACATAAAATCCCCCATGCAGTTGCTACAAGTGCCTTTGAAATAATAGGTGCAATAATCTCAAAAGTTGCTTGTCCTTGTGCACCTAAATGAGCAAAGGCATCAAGTATTTCTGTTACTGTGCCAAACAGCCCAATAAATGGGGCAGTAGAACTTACAATACTTAAAAATGTAAGCCCACTACTTGCAGTTTTTAGAATCTGATTTTTCCAAACCTGCAACATTTCTTTTGATAAAAGTTTATGCCCTTTTGAGCGTGCAAAAACTGCACTTTGAGGAATGCTTATATCTTTTGATAAGAGTAAATCAAGCGAATATGATTCTCTATCTTGCATACCTCGAATGACAAACCATTTATAGATAAAAATCCACAATGTAGCAATCACATAAAGTGAGAGCCAAAAAATAACAAGCAATGTAACAACACCACTTGTCTCAAAAAAGCTAAGCAACGCAGTCATAATAGTATCCTTAAAATATGTATAAAGTCTCATACCCAATGCAATATAATCTAAGAATTATATACATAAAATTGCGAATTTAGAGAATAATTTGTAAAAATGAATAAAAAATATAAAATTTAATAGTTATGCAAAAAGATGCAACAAATATAAGTTTTGCTAGATATTTATCTTTTACACTATAATTTTATGGAAAAGTTATTATTGGATTGTAAAATTGGGGGCATACATGTAGTTCAAACATTATCTGCTTTTGCTTAAAAAGCAAACAATAACTATATAATGGTTGCACAGAAACAAGTATATATGAAAAATGGAATCTTTAATACGATTGTTAATAAAAAAGGGCAGACAGCTATAGCATCTGATACAAAGTTGGTAGCTAACGCCTTAAACATAAGCGAACTACTCCATATAAAAGATTCTAGCAAACATAGCGGTGTTATGGATATTGTGTTAAATAAGAATGAAGCTGTAACACAAGAATTTAATAACTATCTAAATGTTAATGTAGATTCTAAAAATTTAAAAAATATGAGTAAAGAAGAGATAGAAAAACTTATAGAATCTAATAAAAATCAAAATGGAAATAATGGAAAAACAGAATCTGACTACAAAAACGCAAGTGGCACATATATTACTACAAGTGATGGCAAACATTATCTAGTATTGCCTGATACTAATGCTAGTAATGGAAATATAGAGAGCAATAATAAAACTGCTATAAATGGCGGTAATATCTTAATAGA
>JARHZY010000139.1 GCA_029264655.1 Helicobacter sp.
AAAAATGATAGCATTAGAGTTAAAAAGTGTATTAATCTTAGGAGTAAAACATAGTAAGGCTTGTTATATATTTTTTAGCGTTGTATTGTTTATGCTTTATGCAAACAACAAATATAAGTAAGATTCTAACTTAATATACTTAAAATATCATGGATTTTTATTATTGTTAAGGATAGATGTAAAAGAATGAGTGGAAGAATAGGGATTTTAGGACTAAAATACAATAAGTAAATACTCTTACTATGCGAAATTATACTAAAGTTATTATTTGATAATAATTATATTAAGAGAAGTAGTATAGCTATATATTTAGGGGCATATTGTAGTCTATTGTAATATAATAAGTGTTATATGGAAAAAATAATAATAACAATGAATAATACTTTAAGTTAAAATAAAATGACATATTATTTTATTAGTTCTTGTTATCATGCTTATTTATGATTTTGCTGTGTTGAAAATCACAAAAATATAAAATCATGCTATAATGTTAGGATTAATAAATTATTATATATTTATAAGGATAAGCTTGTGGATAGCATCTTAAAAGTAAATGGAGTGAGTAAGCATTATGCAAATATTATTGCTCTTGATAATGTGAGTTTTACGTTAGAGCAAGGTGATATTTTTGGTCTTTTAGGGAGAAATGGTGGTGGCAAAACCACATTAATTAAAATTATTACTTCTATGCTATCTGATTATGCTGGGGATATAGAGTTTTTGGGTTATAATTTAAGAGATAAACATAACCTTATATTTTTTAAACAACATATTGCATATTTGCCAGATAGGGATTTTCTATATACACATATGAATGGTTTGCAAAGTATTGCATTTTTTCGCGATTTTTTTTCTGATTTTAACGCACAAAAAGCTTTAGAAATTTTTCGGTTGCTTGATGTAATACCAACACAAAAAATTGCTACAATGTCAAAAGGACAGACAGAAAAGCTAGCTCTTGCTCTTATGCTTGCTCGAGAAACAAAACTTTATATTTTTGATGAACCTTTAGCAGGTGCTGATATTATTAGTCGTGATGAAATTTTTAAACTTATTGCTCAATATTGTATCCATGGAGCAACTATTATCGCAACACATTTAATTTCAAGTGTGGAAGCCATTATAAATAAAGCTCTATTTCTTAATAAAAAAACTATGGCATATGGTAGCAAAGAAGAGTTGTTGTATGGATTTGATAATCTTGAAGATAGTTTTAGATATTATGCTGCAGATAATGTTTTAAAACCTATGTTACAGGCACAGGCAGCAGATAAACAGATTACAGAATCTATAGATAGCTTAGTAACACAAAATTCAAATACTACAGAACGTATTGATAATAAGAAGGAATAATTATGCAAATAGTAAAACCAACATTAAAGACACATATAGCACATGCATTAAAAATTTGTAAGCATGAATTTTTAATGTCAAGAGTTTTAGTGATTATTGTTTGCATACTCATAGGTATTGATATACTTATACTATTTACATGGGATACAAGAAGCTCGAAAACATTATTTATATTATCATATGGTTTGCTAATTATGCAATATTTTACATTTTTTATATGCGGGATTACCTATGTCCTTAGTGCGGCAATAAGTTTTTATCAAGGGATTTTTGGCAAACAAGCTTATCTTACGCATGCTTTGCCTGTATATATTGAAACAATTATTTGTGCAAAAATATTAGTTTATTTTTTATGGTTTTTAATAATATTTTCAGTTTTTATACTTACAATTTATATATTTGCAATGAAAAACAATATAGCTTGGAATTCTTTTGTTTCATTGCATAGTTTCATTTGGTTTATTATAATGTTCGTAATATTGATATTGCAAGAAATTGTCTATATATTTATGGTAGTAGCCCTTGTGCATCGTAAAAAAAGCTACACGCTTTTTATTGGTATTTTAGTATATTTTACTATTAAAATATTAATAATGATTGTTGGTAGTTTATTATTTAGCTTGCTGCTAAAGCTAGACTTCATGCAAGCATATTCTAATACCTTTATTAATACCTTTATTCCTATTTGTTGCTTTAATGTTGTATTATTGTTATTATTTTATTTTGTATGCCATAGAATCATTAAATATAAGCTCTCACTCTAATCTTTTTATATTTAGCAAGATTCTAAAACAACATATTGCTTGCTTTCTGTCTCTCTTGTGTTTTTATTAAGCATAAATTGCTACAATATTATTATTTATTTTTTTACAGAGAATGGTTTATGCAGATAAAAGCAGATAAAATATGTAATAATATAGATTCAAAACAAATTATGCAGAATCATATAATACAACAAAAAGGCTTTCATTTTACATTTAATGCAGCAAAATGCAGTGAATGTGGTGGTAAATGTTGTTATGGTGAGAGTGGTTATATTTTTACAAGCATTGCAGAGATAGAGCAAATTAGTGCATTTTTGCATATACCATTTGAAGATTTTTGCTTGCGTTATATTAGAAAAGTTGGCACGAGATTTTCTTTAATTGAGAAAGAATGCAACGATAAAGCAAAAGGTATAAGTTGTGTATTTTTTGATGAGGAACGTTTGCAATGTGGAATTTATGCAGTTCGTCCAAAGCAGTGCCGCACATTTCCTTTTTGGAATATGTATAAAAATGGTAAGGGTGATTTGCCACAACGTTGTATAGGTGTTACCTTTCATAAAGAAGTATGAAAATGGAGTGTTCATAATGAGAGTAAATAAGATATTTATAAAATTTTCCCGTGTAAGCTTAGTATGTATTGCAATATTGCATATTAGCTGTGCCAATACAACAGATATTGCACACATTGATACACAAGCGACACGCGAAGCTATCATAAAAGATACAAACGATTTTGCGATGTTGCAAGCAGCTGATTTTATGAATCAAGGGCTTTTTTCTGAAGCAATTGCTGTATATAAAAAACTTTACAAACAAACACAAGATGTTTATTTTTTAAAGCAAGTTGCTTTAGCCCAAAGTCAAGCAGGAGAGCTTGATTCTGCTGTGCAGACAGCACAACAATACCAAACATTAAGTAAAGATGTTGATGATTCAGACACAAATCTCATTATTGCAGAAGATCATGTGCGAAAAAAACAATACAATTTAGCAATTATATTACTAGAAAAAAATATAGCTATAAATCCAAACTTGCAAACACATTATATTCTAAGCAATCTTTATCTCCAACAAAGAATGCCTAAAAAAGCCCTACCACACTTTATAAGTATCTATAATGATGAAATGAGTGCAGGCACAAAGTTAAAATTAGAAGCACTAAATCAAATAGTGTCAATTTATTTGCAATCTAAAGAAATAGATAATGCCTTGCGTTATCTTAATGCATATATCGCAAGTAATGAATATAGCATTAATTTACAAAATTTTTTTGCCCTTTATGCAAAAACCAATCGACTTGATATGTTGGAAGAGAATTTAAAAAAACGATTTCTTGATGATCAAAGCATAGAAAATGCACGCATGTTGGTATCTGTTTTTGTGCAGTTGAAGCATTACGAAAAAGCCATAACATTGCTAAAAGAGTATGATAATATACTTGGGGTTGATGGACAAGAGATGCTTATGCAAGTATATGTGGAGGATAAAGCGTTTCAAGAGGCAATGCAACTTGCAAAGCAATTATATAAGCAAACAAATCGCATAGAATTACTTGGATTGAGTGCAATTTACGAATATGAGGCTACCGCACATAAAAATAAAAAAAATTTGCAGCCAATTATTAGCACATTGCGAACAATGCTTACATTGCGAACAAAAGAGTTAAAAAATGCAAATCAGAATCTTACAAAAGATGATGCATTTTTTTATAATTTTTTAGGTTATTTAATGATTAATCATGATATTAATATTGACGAGGGTATGCAGTATGTAAGTAAGGCTCTTGCTATTGAGCCAACTTCTATTGAATATTTGGATAGTTTGGCTTGGGGATTCTATAAAAAAGGAGATTGCAAGCAAGCACAAGAAACTTTTAATCTTATCGCTACAGATAAGATAGAAACAAATCCAGAATTAATAGAGCATAGCACAGCCATTAAAACATGTAAATAGCTTATTTTGCCAACAAAATGTTATTAAATATAGAAAATAACATATCGTAGCACAAACCTTGATATAAATGAAATATAATATTCTAGAATAGAATCTATATTTTATGTTTCAAATTACTAATTTTTAGATATAATACAAATTTTACACTAAAAGTAAAGTTTTTATATTATGTGTTAGCTATAGTTAAGTTTATAATCGAGGAGTTTTTGTGAAAATATTTACAAAGCATTTTCCATATATACAACGCAATTGTAAAGGTTATGCAAATATAGTAGTTTGGGGTATAGGTGCAAATATTGGGTATTGTATCAAAACTTTTGAGCAACTTTTTTCTTGTTTAGCAAACCATCCAAAAATCCAGATTCATAGCACAGCATATATTTATAAAAATCCACCATTTGGATATAGAATGCAACCAGATTTTTATAACACAACAATTCTTTTTAGCACATCATTATGTTTGCGTGCCATTTTTACACTAATGTTTTATTTTGAGCGTAAATTTGGTAGAGAAAGAGTGCGGTTATTCAAAAATGCAGCTCGCACTTTAGATATTGATTTGATTTTTTATGCTAAAAAACATGTTTGCTTACAACATATATGCATACCGCATAGAGATTATATAAATCGTCAAAGTGTTTTAAATCCACTTACATTTCAATTAGGTTTATTTCAATGAAGCTTTATACTTATTCAGGAGAAACACCACCAGAGGCTTTAAAAAAAGCACAAAGTGTGCATGGAGATGAAGCTCTTATTATTGATAGTAAAGAGATTCGAAAAAAAACTTTAACAGAACCGGGTTTATATGAGGTTGTTGTTGCTGTGCAAGACAATGAAGTGCCAATCCCACAGCACGATGTTATTGCACCGCGTTCTAATAGTATCCAACAGCGATTAGACGAGATTGCACAAAAAGAGCTTGAACGCAAAAGGGCACAAAAGAAACTCGATGTTTTTGATGATGAAATTAGCCGTCAATTAAGTCGTGCAGTTAAGGAGATTTCAGTATTATCTGGAGAGCTTGATTCTGAAGATATCCATCTTGATTTTAGTCCAGATGCGACAAGTAGATTACAAACACAATCCAACAAATCCAATGCTTTACAAATGGCAAATCCATCAGTTTTACAGCAGACATCAAGCACATTAGAAACACTCAATAAACGCGTTGGCTCAAAATTACAAGAACAAAGAAATACACAAGGTGCAAACACTGAAGAATTACGTGGAATTAAGCAAGAGCTTGATAAACTCAACGATAAACTAAAACTTATTCAAAATATGGTATGGGATGATAAAAGTCCAAAAAGTGAAGGCATTAATATTCCGCATGAGTTTGCCGAGATTTATCGTATTGCAAAAAGCAGCGGTATTATTAAAAATCACCTTGATGCAATTATGAGTCTTAGTCTTGAGCTTATGCCGCTTAAAATGCGTGAAAATTCATTAACTATTAAACGTTATTTTAGAGAAGTTTTGCGGAAAATGGTATATTGCCGTCCAGAAAGTAAAGATATGACAAAAAAAATCATGATGCTTGTTGGACCAACTGGGGTTGGCAAAACTACTGCATTAGCGAAACTTGCTGCAAGATTTTCTCTTGAGAAAAAAGCAAAAGTCGGTATTATAACGCTCGATAGTTATAGAATTGGTGCTTTACAGCAACTTGAATGGTATGCAGAGCGTATGCGTATTAGCATCCAAATGGTGGTAGCACCTGAAGAATTTCTGCAAGCATTAGATTCATTGCGTTATTGTGATTATATTTTAGTTGATACTGCTGGAAGAAGCCAAAATGATGGTGAAAGAATTGCACAAATTAAAAAATATCTACAAGGAGATTATAAAATTAATACTTCACTTGTTATGAGTGCGACAACAAAATTTGAAGATTTGCGTGATATTTATGATGCTTTTGGTATTTTAAATCTTGATACACTCATATTTAGTAAGCTAGATGAAAGTCGTGGTTTAGGTAATATCTTTTCTCTTGCCTATGAGACAAAAAAACCAATTAGTTACTTTTCTATTGGACAAGAAGTGCCAACAGATTTAGTTGTTGCAACAAATGAAGCATTAGCTGATTGGCTCTTAGATGGTTTTATGAAACCTATTAGATAATTTCATTACAAGTAGAATGATAATCTATCTTATAATTATAAATAATATTTATATTTCTAATTTTTTTTTATATTAAAATAGTATTATGTGTAACTTTTACACATAATACTATAAAAAAGCTTCAAAAATAAATTTCTAAAAGAATTTCAAAGTGAATATACCTTATAATTCAAACGATAACATGCAGGAAGAGTCTTGTATGTTTTGGCAACTCAAAGCTTATATTTAAGGGAGGCTTAATGCAAGAAGAGAAGGTGATAGAAGGTTATCTTGGTATAACCACAGAGCGTAAAAAGAGTAGAATACCGGCAAAATTGGATTGGTGGCAAAGTGCTACTGGACTTTTTTTAGGCTTATTTATGATAGCACATATGTTTTTTGTTTCTAGTATTCTTATTAGTGATGAATTTATGTTTGCTGTTACAAAGTTTTTTGAGGGTAGTTTGTTTATCAAAGCTGGTGAGCCAAAGATTGTAAGTGGTGTGGCAGCATTTGTATTCATAGTATTTGTAGTGCATGCATTTTTGGCGATGCGTAAGTTTCCTATTAATTATAGGCAATATCTTGCATTAAAAGCACATAAGCATGTGATGAAACATAGTGATACAAGTTTATGGTTTATTCAAGCTGCTACTGGTTTTATTATGTTTTTCTTGGCAAGTGTGCATCTTTATATTATGTTTGCACAACCCGATACAATCGGACCAAGTGGCTCTTCATTTCGTTTCTTTGCACAAAACTTTTGGTTACTTTATATAGTTTTGCTTTTTGCAGTTGAATTGCATGGTTCTATTGGGCTTTATCGCCTTTGTATTAAATGGGGTTGGTTTGAAGGACTTGGTATCAATGGTTTAAGAACGGCAAAATGGGTTATGAGTGCATTTTTTATTATTTTGGGATTAGCAACATTCTATGCATACTTTAGCAAAGGGATGAGTCAAGATTTTAGAGATATCCATGATGCAAAAGAGCATGACCATCACAGGTTTGGTATGCATGCTGATGCAACAGATACAAAGGTAATGGCAGATAAGGCTATTGCTATCGCAAAAGAAAATCTAAGCAAATAATAAAGAAAGGGAAGATATATGAAAGTAGTATATTGTGATGCATTGGTTATTGGTGGTGGTTTAGCTGGACTTAGAGCATCAATAGCAGCTAAACAAGCAGGTTTAAATACAATTGTGCTTAGTCTTGTTCCAGTAAAAAGAAGCCATTCAGCAGCAGCTCAAGGTGGTATGCAGGCAAGTCTTGGAAATTCAGTAAAAAGTGATGGCGATAATGAAGATTTGCATTTCGCAGACACAGTTAAAGGAAGCGACTGGGGTTGCGATCAAGAAGTGGCAAGAATGTTTGTTACTACAGCACCAAAAGCAATTAGAGAATTAGCAGGTTTTGGTGTGCCTTGGACTAGAATCCAAAAAGGCGATAGACCAGCTGTTATTAATGGTGAAAAGGTAACAATCACAGAAGATGATTTCCGTCATGGTTATATCCATTCAAGAGATTTTGGTGGCACAAAAAAATGGAGAACATGTTATACATCTGATGCAACAGGACATACTATGCTTTATGCAGTTGCAAATGAGGCTTACAAACTTGGTGTAGATATTCAAGATAGAAAAGAAGCAATCTCTATTATCCACCAAGATGGTAAATGTTATGGTGCTGTAGTTAGAGATTTAGTTACAGGTGAGCTTAGTGCTTATGTGGCAAAGGGGACATTAATCGCTACAGGTGGATATGGAAGAGTATATCGTAATACCACTAATGCTGTTATTTGCGAGGGAATTGGTCTTGCCATTGCTATGGAAACAGGTGTAGCAAAGCTTGGCAATATGGAAGCAGTGCAATTCCACCCAACTCCACTTGTGCCTAGCGGAATCCTATTAACAGAAGGTTGTCGTGGTGATGGCGGTATATTAAGAGATGTTGATGGTTATCGTTTTATGCCAGATTATGAACCAGAGAAAAAAGAGTTGGCAAGTAGAGATGTTGTATCAAGAAGGATGCTTGAACATATTAGAAATGGTAAGGGTGTAAAATCTCCTTATGGAGATCACTTGTGGCTTGATATTGCTATTCTTGGTAGAGCACATGTTGAGAGAAATTTGCGTGATGTGCAAGATATTTGTAAAACATTTGCAGGATTAGATCCAGCAGAAAAATGGGCACCTGTTAGACCAATGCAACACTACTCTATGGGTGGTATCCGCACAGATTATAGAGGGGAATCTTATCTAAAAGGATTATTTGCAGCAGGTGAGGCAGCATGTTGGGATTTACATGGATTTAATAGGCTTGGTGGAAATTCTGTAAGCGAAGCAGTTGTATCGGGCATGATTATTGGTGGATATTTTACTGAATATTGTGTGAAAGCTCAAATTGAAGTGCAAACATCTGTGCTTGAAAAATTTATTAAGGATCAAGAGTCTTATATTGCTTCACTTATTAATAATTCTGGCAATGAAGATGTTTATGAATTAAAAAATGCAATGAAAGATATAATGGATAATGATGTTGGCATATTCCGCGATGGTAAAGGGTTGCAAGAGGCCGTTAATCAGCTTGAAGAGCTCTTTAAGCGTAGTAGAAATATTCATGTAAAAAATAAAAAATTACATAATAATCCAGAGTTAGAAGATGCTTATCGCACACAAAAAATGTTAAAAATCGCTTTATGTGTGGCAAAAGGTGCACTTGATAGGACAGAGTCTCGTGGTGCACATTCAAGAGAAGATTATCCAAAACGTGATGATAAAAATTGGTTAAAACGCACTCTTACTGCATGGGAAGATCCAACTCAAACTCTACCTACTATAACTTATGAAGATTTAGATATTATGAAAATGGAGATTGCTCCCGGATTCCGTGGTTATGGTGCTAAAGGTATGATTATTGAACATGAAAATAGTGCTATTAGACAAGCAGAGATTGATAGAATCACTCAAGAGGTTCAAGCTAGAGGCGGTGATAGATATGCATTGCAAGAAGCATTAATGCCATTTAATTTACAACCACAATATAAAGCAAGAAATCAAAGATTAGGAGATAAATAATGAGTGCTGAAACTAAAGGAAGAATTTTAACAATAAGAGCATTGAAGTTTGATCCACAAAGTGCTACTTCAAAACCACACTTTAGGGAGTATAAGGTAGAAGAAGCCCATTCAATGACTGTTTTTATTGCATTGGGTATGATTAGAGAGCAGCAAGATCCAGATTTAAGTTTTGATTTTGTATGTCGTGCTGGAATTTGTGGTAGTTGTGGAATGATGATTAATGGGCGACCCGGTCTTGCTTGTAGGACATTGACACAAGATTTTCCTGATGGTGTTATTACGCTTATGCCTTTACCTGCTTTTAAGTTAATTAAAGATTTAAGTGTAAATACAGGTGATTGGTTTGCTGGTATGACAAAAAGAGTTGAGAGTTGGATTC
>JARHZY010000141.1 GCA_029264655.1 Helicobacter sp.
CTTGGAGTTTGTAATCGTGCGTATGTTATAAAAAGTGGTGCATTATTTGCAAGTGGCAAAGCAGAAGAGATATATGAGAATCCACTTGTAAGAAAATATTATTTGGGTGAAAATTTTAAGGCATAAAAAACAATAAATGCCTTATTTCTACATGAATATCATACTATAAATATAAATTATAATAAGGAATATATATGAATGAGCTAAAACATTTAGCAGTTGTGATGGATGGCAATAGACGTTGGGCAAAAAAAAATGGTATTTTGGAAAAAATTGGTTATTTGCATGGAGCAAACACGGTGCAAAAGGTTATTGAGGTGTGCATAGAAGAGGGCATTACGCAATTAACACTTTTTGCATTTAGCACAGAAAATTGGCAACGCTCACAAGAAGAGATTGATTATCTTTTCAACTTATTAAAGAAATACCTTGATGAAAGCCTTGAACGTTTTTTACATAATGATGTGCGTTTTCGTGCGATTGGAGAGTTTAGTAAGCTTAGCGAGGAATTGCGTAATGATATTGCAAATTTTGAAGAACAAACAAAACATTGTAAAAAATTATGTGTTAATGTAGCAATCTCATATGGGGCAAGAGATGAAATAGTGCGTGCAGCACAAAAAGTAGTTGCAAGGGGATTACCTATTACTGAAGAAAATATTACTGCTCATCTTGATATTAGCGAAAATGTTGATTTGTTATTGCGTGTTGGCAGTGCTTCAAGGATTTCAAATTTTTTGCTATGGCAATGTGCGTATGCTGAAATATTTTTTAGTAAAACACTTTTTCCGGGTTTAACCAAAAAGGAATGCAAACGCATCATTGATGATTTTAGAAAAAGGAAGCGTACTTTCGGTAAATAGGCTACACACTTTGCTATAGCTATTTTTCTCAATACTTCTTTGCAGTTTTCTTACTCTTATGTTGGTGTTTATTGTGTGGTATTTTTCATTATAATAAAAGATTCTATTGTATATTTACACATATAAACAATATGTAATATTCATTATATTATCACATATGGATTTATGCTATATACAAAAAATAATAAAAATGTAAAATTATTATTTTTATCGACTTAATGTTAAGTGCTAAATAAACTAGAACAAATAATATAAAAATGATGAAGTTATTATTAAATAAAATTGGAATATCATACAAGAAGTAGCAAAAAATAAATAAACTATTAGCAAATTTAATTGGGAGTAAAATATAAATATATTTTCTATTAACGCTAATTTTCTAACGCCTAAACTTGCTAGGGGCTAGTGAATATTTACATAAAAATGTAACAACAAATAATATTACTTATCTTATAAATTATTAGAAAATGCTAATTACTCTAAAAAACCTAAAGAAAACTTAATTGGCAAGCAGGAGCTTAAAAGTGACTAATTTGCCAATTAATCAAATTCTGCAGGGCGATTGCTTAGAATTATTTAATAGTATTCCAGATAATAGCATAGATTGCATATTTGCTGATCCCCCTTTTAACCTTAAGAAAAAATACAATTCTCACAAAGATAAACTTTTAGAGGATGAGTATTTAAAATGGTGCGAAGAATGGATAAAGGAATGTGTAAGAGTGCTTAAAGATGATGGCTGTCTTTTTTTGCATAATA
>JARHZY010000152.1 GCA_029264655.1 Helicobacter sp.
TGCTCCCATCATTAACAAGCACAACACTTAAATGTTTATATGTTTGATTAATAACAGAATCTAGGCATTCTCTTAAATATGGAGCTACATTATAGATAGGAATAACTACACCTACAATTTTAGTATCTTCACACAATGCAAAATCTGCTTGTTCTGTGTTTGTTGCTTGTAATTCATGTTTAGTATTTTGTATATTATTTTTTTGATTATTCATAGTATGCCTTTATGAAAAATATTGTTGCGAATTTGTGTTTCATGGTTTATTGTAGCATAAATATTGCATTGTGCCTATTTATTTTGGGAATATTTTATAACCTTGTGGCATACTTATCTCATTGTATTTTTATAAAAAATGCAGTAAAATCTATATATTCAATTTTTTTTGTAATAATTTTATAACAATTGAGTATTATGGCTATGGTATATTTCTCGCTATAATTTACAAATATTTTACATTATATATTTAAGATTTTACACATATTTTCTACACTTTTATTTATATTTTACATGGATTTGTAGGGGATAGTATGAGACGAGATGGACTTTCTTTGCTATTATTATGGTTTATGAGGATTTCCATAGGTAGCACACTTGCCATATTTTGTATTTTGATTGGCTTTATTTTTATAAAAGGTGTGGTTTATTTGACACCAAGTCTCTTTGCATGGGAATATAATAGTGAAAATGTTTCCATGATGCCAGCTATTATTAATACAATAAATATGATATTTTTCTCTCTCTTGATTGCTATGCCACTTGGAATCTTTGGGGCAATTTTTCTCACAGAATATAGTAGTAGCAGCAATAGATTGATATTGGTTATTACGACTGCTGCTGAAACTCTTGTTGGCATTCCTTCAATTGTGTATGGGCTTTTTGGTTTTCTTGCGTTTGTTGTTTTTTTTCAATTGCAATTTAGTTTTTTAGCGGGTAGTCTTACATTAACCATTATGATTTTACCCGTGATTTTACGCAGTGCCCAAGAGGCGTTAAAGTCTGTGCCACTTACTTATAGGGAAGCAAGCTTTGCACTTGGGGCGGGCAAGCTCCGCACAATTTTTACTATTATTTTGCCATCTGCAATGCCCGGAATTTTAGCAGGTATTATACTTAGTATAGGTAAAATTGTGGGAGAGAGTGCGGCATTACTTTATACATTTGGAGGGTTTGCACAAGTTGCAGGTTTATTTGATTCGGGTCGCACACTTAGTGTGCATATGTATTTAATATCTAATGAAGGGCATCATATTAATGAGGCATATAGCACAGCAATGGTGCTTATTGCTATTGTTTTGCTTATAAATATTTTATCAAACTATATAGCAAAAACTTTAACAAAGGCATAGAATGGATAAGAAAGTATGTTTTCATATTAAAGATATGAATCTTTATTACAATGATTTTCATGCATTAAAAGATATTAATATGCAGATTCTAAAGGGTAGGGTAACCGCTTTTATCGGTCCTAGCGGTTGTGGCAAATCAACTTTTATTAAAAGTCTTAATCGTATGAATGATTTAGTGGAAGGTTGTAAAATTAAAGGCAAGATTCTATTTGATGAAGTTAATATTTATAAAAAATATGATGTCAATATGTTGCGTAAAAAAGTTGGTATGGTATTTCAGAAGCCAAATCCGTTTCCTATGAGTATTTATGATAATATAGTATTTGGTCCTAAAACGCATGGCATAAAAAATAAAGCAACACTTGATAAAATTGTAGAAGATTGTCTTAAGGATGTTGGGTTATGGGGAGATCTTAAAGATAGATTAAAGCAATCAGCCTTAAGTCTCAGTGGTGGGCAACAACAGAGACTTTGTATCGCAAGAACACTCGCTGTCAATCCAGAAGTTATCCTTATGGATGAGCCAACAAGTGCACTTGATCCTATATCAACATTAAAGATAGAAGAGCTTATTAATAAATTAAAAAAAGATTATACAATTATTATCGTTACCCATAATATGCAACAGGCTATGCGTATATCTGATAAGACTGCATTTTTTTTACTTGGCGAAATGATTGAATT
This sequence comes from Helicobacter sp., assembly GCA_029264655.1. Lineage (GTDB taxonomy): Bacteria > Campylobacterota > Campylobacteria > Campylobacterales > Helicobacteraceae > Helicobacter_A. The sequence goes on from JARHZY010000152.1 coordinate 2,031, forward strand.
TGATGATACTGAAAAAATATTTACAAAACCAAAAGATAAAAAGACACAAGATTATATTGCGGGTCGTTTTGGATAACTCATGGTTTTATGGAATATAACTAAATAAACAATACCATATAAATATGTTTTATGGCTTTTTGTGCTGTTTTGAGAGATTGTTGGCTAAATGACACATAACCTCAAAATTTAGTATCATCATTATTATTTTTAAAAGACTTAGAATTTATTTTATACAATGTGCTTATTATATGCAATAAATAATGCTGTTTGGCTTCATGTTATTTTGAGTATAATTTGTATATTAAGTATTAAAAAATTATCATTTAATACAAATAGTGTGTCAAGAAAGTGGAAAACCCACTCTTAAATAGAGTGGGCTCATATGAGATAACTAAATAATTACGCTATATAATTATTAATCGCCTTTTACGATAGTTGTTGATGTGGTATATAAACCAAGGATACTCCATACTTTTGTATCAACACTTTTAATTTGCGATATACTGCCTTGTTTTGCTGCCGCATCAACTGAACAATCGCCAAGTGCAATAAGACCTAAAATATTTTTGCATGTTGCAGTTCCTTCTTTTGTGGCACTGCTAGATGATGTTGCTGTAATAGGTCCAGTTGCATCTGTATAAAGTGCACCAGAAAGAGGATTCATAGCACCACAACCAGTAAATAACATTACTGCACCACCTAAACTAATAGACAATAATAACTTTTTCATCAAAGCCCCTTAAAAAAAATATTTACTTACGCACAAATACGAAAGTTTGAAAGATAATTATACCAAAAAAAATATTTTTTACCATCATTAATTGCAAAAAAAAACTAAAACTATGTATTCAAAGTAAATTAATATTAAAAGTTGTCTTCATATATACTTTACATATAAAATTATCATTTTTTATTGTTACAATAAGGCTTAGAATTTCATTGTATTTAGATATTTTGTAAGAATGTAATTATGTTTATGGCTAAATTCAATATTGTTGTATTAATTATTGTGGGATTGTTTCATGGTTTTATTAATTAAAGCTATATTATCAATACAATATCTTATTTATTGAGAATCTTTTTTTGCAAAAAAAAGCAATAAACAAAAGTAATACTAATGCGTAAATATCTTATTTTATCGCATTTTATATGCAAAGCAGAGTCTATTTGACTAATATTGGTTGCAAGACATTGAAGCAATAAATAGAGTTGCTTAATTATCAATTCTTTAAAGATTTTATGGTTTTTAATGTTTTATGGTGTCAAATTTTATATGAAAATCTTTTTTAGGTGTTTTAAGTTCGTAAATATGAATATGCTGTGGAATAAATATTTCAAGTTCCTTTATTTTTCTCATAATATCCATATAATAGGCTTGGGCTTGTTGATTTGCATGGCTTTTGGTACGCCATGCAAATCCCTTATTATACGATTTTATAATTTTTTGTAAATCACCTTCATGGATATTATACCAATAACGTAAGTTATCAAGGGCGATAGAAGAAGCAAAAGTAGGGTTGGTAACAAGCATTTGCCCAACAACATTGCGTAAAAACGAAGAATCTTTATAGTTTGTATATTTTTTGATTACATTTGGGATATGGGCATGATAGATTCCAGCAGATGGATCAGCAAAATTTAACAAGTATTCACCTGCACACGATTCTTTCCATGCGATTGCTGCCATAAGATACCCAAAGCCATAATCTCTACCATAGTAATAGGCATACATTAAAACATCTTTTTGCTCTGTTGTAAAGTTTTGTAGTGTTGTGCATGTGCCTTTAAGTTTTATTGTAATTGCTGATTGTGCGAGGAGATTGTAATGTGGTGGTATAGCAAAAGCACAATACCACAGCATAGCCATAAACAATCTTTGCATGCTTAACGCCTTTTTAAACTTTTATTTGCTAGAATTATACAATCATTTTGAAAAGGGAAATTAACATAATGGCAGAATTATTAATTGAAATTTTTACAGAAGAATTACCCGCAATTCCATTGCTAAAGAATTTAAGCAATATTGAAGAAAGTTGGAAAAAGATATTACAGACACATCATCTTGAAACACATTTTGATTTTTTCTATACACCTCGTAGATTAGCATTGCTTCATAGAGATTTTGCATTAAAACAACCTGATACACAGCTTAAAGTTTATGGACCACCAGTTAAAGTTGCCTATGATTCTAATAATCAACCAACAAGGGCTATGGAGAGTTTTTTACAAAAGAATAATATCACACAAAATATGCTAACAACAGCTATAAAAGATGGTAAAGAAGTGCTTTTTTATGAGCAAAATGTGCTTGGATTGGAATCAAAAGATTTATTAGCTTCAATGGTAACTACATGGCTTTTGTCTTTGCAATTTGGTAAAAGCATGCGTTGGGGTGATTGCAAAGAAAGTTTTATACGTCCTATACGCAATATTTGTATTATGTTGAATGGTGATTTAATCCCATGCCATGCCTATAATATACAAAGCAGTAATCGCATTTATGCACATAGACAAGCAAAAGATATACAAAAAAAAGCACGACACTATAGCCCAACAACTATTGAGTCTTATCTTACTTTTTTGGCACAAAATGGTGTTATCTTGCAACAAGAAAAGCGTAAAGCGCTTATTTTGCAGGAGATACAAGCACTTGAGCAAAAACATAATGTGCAAGTAGAAATTGATAGTGATTTATTGCAAGAAATTGTTGCCATTACGGAATATCCGCATGTATTGTTTGGGTATTTTGATGAGCGATTTTTAAAGATACCAAAAGAAATGATCATTACTTCTATGAAAGAAAATCAACGCTATTTTGCAGTCTATAAAGATTCCGCACTTTTTCATGGCTTTGTTATGGTGAGTAATGCTTTTGGTGGTGATTTTGAGCTTATTGTAAAAGGAAATGAAAAAGTATTGAGAGCAAGATTAGAGGATGCTATGTTTTTTTATACACATGATATACAAGCATGCATGGCATTTGGCGATCTTGCGACAATTGGTTTTATGGATGGGGCAGGTAGTCTTGCAGATAAGATTCAGCGGGAGTTACAAATTGTAAAAGAACTTATAATGCTATTAAATACAAAGAATATGTATTGCAATCATGATGAGTTAGTGCTTATAGAACAAGCATTGCAGTATGCAAAATGTGATTTACTTTCTCAAAGTGTGGGAGAATTTCCGGAATTGCAAGGTATTATGGGGGCATATTTTGCATATGATATGGGTATGGATTTAGAAGTTTGCCTTGCTATACGCGAGCAGTATTTACCACATGGTTTGCATACTGCATTACCTAGTAGTAAGGTTAGTGCATTTGTGAATATTGCAAATAAACTTGATACTATTTTTACACTTTTTCATCTTGGTAAGATTCCAAGTGGTTCAAAAGATCCTTTTGCGTTGCGGAGACAAGCAGCAGCAATATTAAGAATTGCACATCAATTTGGTTTTGATATAAGCATACAAGAATTATGCAGTCTTGCTTTAAAAGTATATCCAAACATCAAGCAAGCAATACTTACAGATTTTCTAACAGAACGTATTTATGGGATTTTTCCGGGCGTAAATCCAAGTATTGTGCGTTGCGTTTTGCTTGCACATTTTAGTGTTGCACAAAGTTTTGATAAAATTCTAGCACTCTCTTCATATTTTGAGAGTGTAGATATTAAATCGGTAATAGGCACTTTTAAACGCGTAGCAAATATTTTAGATGGCATAGAGCTTACACACAATATAACTATTAATCCCACACTTTTTGAATCAAGCGAACAAATATTATATCAAAATCTTATGTCCTATGAACACACAAAAAATCAAGGATATAAGGAAAATGCATTAGATTCTGAAATATATCTTACACAGATTCAAACATTATTCCAACTCAAAGATGATTTAGATTCTGTATTTGATAGTGTCTTAATACTTACCGATGATGTGCAATTGCGAACCAATCGCATTCATCTCATTGCTCTAGTTTTTAAGGCATTTATGGAATTTGGCGATATGCGTGAAATTGCTCTATAATATTTTGCGTAAAGCAATACAATAAATATATCTGTATGTTGTTTGGATTTTTTTAAAAATGCTATTTTGTGTCTATAGCTAGAAACATAGCGTTGTTTTGGCGTGTGTTATGTTGTATGTGTTTCTGCATGATATATGCAGTAACTAAAAAATACACAAGATATATTTTCTTATTATTTTATTTGCGTTTCTATAAATTGTTGCATATCTGCTACAATCACATCAATCGTGCGTTCGCCGTTAATAATATGCAATATTCCTTTTTGTTTATAAAAATCCTGAATTTGTGCCAATGGTTCTAAATAGACACGCATACGATTTTTAAATACTTCTGCATTATCATCAGCACCCCTTGCACGTCCAAGCACTCTATCTTTTGCAACTTCTTCACTTACTTGGACTTCAATTACATTTACTAGTTGCACTTTAGAATCTTGTTGCAATACTTTATCAAGTTCAAGCATTTGCTCTACACTGCGTGGATACCCATCAATGAGTATAATATCTTTTGGTGAATTATTGATTGCACCAACAATGGTTTGCACTACAATATCAAGTGGCACAAGATTACCTTCTTTTGTAAAATTTTCAATAAGTTTGCCTTGTTCGCTACCACTTGCAACTTCAGCGCGTAATAAATCACCAGTAGAATAATGTGCGATTTGTGCATTAGATTCTGCAATTTTTTGTGCATCTGTGGTTTTACCACTACCTGGTGCACCAATAATTAAAAACAATTTTTTCACGGAGTCTCCTTATTTAATGTTGAATCTTAATATGCAACTCATTGAGTTGCGTTGTTGTAACACTGCTTGGTGCTTCCATAAGCAAGCAACTCGCCTTTTGTGTTTTTGGGAAAGCAATCACATCGCGAATGCTTGAAGCACCACTTAAAAGCATAACAAGTCTATCAAAGCCGATTGCAAAGCCACCATGTGGTGGTGTGCCATATTGCAATGCTTCAAGCAAGAAACCAAACTTCTCTTGAGCCTCTTGTTGGTTAATTTGCAATAATGTGAATACTTTACTTTGTATCTCACTTTTATGAATACGAATACTACCACCACCTAATTCTACACCATTTAATACAATATCATAAGCAATTGATTTGATATCCTCTATATCTTGTGTATCTATATTTTTTGGCATTGTAAATGGATGGTGTAATGCTTTAATGCCTTCATCTGTTTTTTCAAACATAGGAAAATTAACAACCCACACAAAACTTAGTTTTTCTGTATCAATGAGTTGCAGTTGTGCTGCAATTTCAAGACGTAATCTCCCCATATAATCCCAAACAATATGCTTTGGTCCTGCACCAAAGAAAATAATATCACCTTGTTTTGCCCCCACACGTTGTATAAGTGCTTGTATAGAATCTTGTGTTAGAAATTTCACAAGAGGTCCCTTAAGGCTTTTGTCAATATTTTCTTGATTAAAAGTTGTACATTCCTCTTTAACTTGTATGTAAGCCAATCCTTTTGCACCAAAATTACGCACAAATTTTTCTAATTCTGCTAAACTTTTTCTACTAAAATGTGCATCCCCATGCCGCACACATAATGCTTTTATTCTGTTGTTTTTTGTATCAAGAGCAATTTGCTTAAATACATCATTATTTGCATGTTCAAATAGATCAGCCACTTCAACTAAAGGCATATCAAAGCGTAAGTCTGGTTTATCGCTACCATAAAGTTCCATAGCATCATTATAATCTAAATGGGGTATTTTATAATCAATGTTTCTACCGCATGCTTTAAAAATGGCAAGAATTAGATTTTCTGCAATTTGCATGACATCATTTTCATTGCAAAAACTCATTTCCACATCAATTTGAGTAAATTCTGGTTGCCTATCCGCACGTAAATCTTCATCTCGGAAGCATTTTGCAATTTGGTAGTATCGTTCAAAACCACTTATCATAAGCAGTTGTTTAAAAAGCTGCGGGCTTTGTGGTAACGCATAAAAAGAACCATCATGCACGCGGCTTGGGACAAGATAATCTCTAGCACCTTCTGGTGTTGCCTTTGTAAGTATAGGAGTTTCTACCTCTAAAAAACCTTGAGATTCTAAAAAACTACGCGTAACACTTGCAACTTTTGCACGCAATTTAAAAATATCAAGACTTTTTGGGTTACGCAAATCAAGATAACGATACTTAAGACGCAATTCCTCATTTACACTTTCATCACCTATAATAATTGGCGGTGTAAGTGCTTTATTTTCGATAACAAGCGTTTCTAGCACAACCTCAATTGCACCTGTTTTGAGCTTAGGATTACATAAACCCTCACCCCTTGCCCTTACTTTACCTTTTGCCAATAAAACATATTCATCACGCACATTAGAAGCTATAACATGTGCATTGTTAGTTGGATCTGCTACAAGTTGTATAATCCCACTCTTATCGCGTAAATCGATAAAGACAATGCCTCCATGGTCCCTGTAACTATTACACCAACCACAAAGCACTACATCTTTACCAATATCATTTAGACTTAATGTTGTGTTATAATGTGTCCGCATTATATTCCTTAAAGAAATAGTAAAATGAATATAATATTCTAGCATTTTTTTGTTGAGAAAAATATTTTTTATTGTTATTGTATAGAATATTATTTTATCTTTTATAAGCTATAACGATTATATGCTTTAACAAAAGCTTATTAAACCAAAAGGCATACAAATATAAATAAGCTTTTATATTTTTAATCTATCGATATACTATATACCAAGTATAGGGATATATTGGAATAAATAAGATACCACAAAAATTGAACCAATACAAAGTAATGCACATAAAAAGGCAACAGAGCGGATTGGTATTGTGCTGTTATCTTCATAAAATCCTGCATTATTGCTTCCTTGTTTAAAGTACATAGCAACAATAAGTTTTAAATAGTAGCATATAGCAATAGCACTATTTAACATCATAACAAAAGCAAGCAACATTTCTCTTTGTTGTAGGGCATTAGTAATAATAAAAATCTTACCCCAAAAAATAGAAAATGGCGGTATCCCTGCAAGAGAAAGCATAAATAATGCCATACCAAGTGCCATAATTGGGTGTTGTTTGCCAAAACCATAGAATCTTTGTAGAGCATAATCATAACGCATTTGGTAATCACATGGTTTATTCATCCATAGCATTGCAAATGCACCCAAATTAGTTATTAAAAATAATATCCAATAGAGTATCAAAGTATCAAAAGTCCCAAGATAAATACAAGTTAGTGCAAAACCTGAATGTGAAATTGAGCTAAAAGCAAGCATTCTTTTTACATCTTTTTGCACCAATGCCATAATATTTGGCAAAGTAATCGTGATAATTAATAAAATTTTGAAGAGTTGCTCAATGTAATTATGTGGTGTAGCTTTGTTTTGCAAAAGTGGTAAAAAAAGTATTGCAAAAAGTGCAAAGCCAGCAATCTTTGGCACAATCGAAACATATCCTGCTAATACAGGGTTGCTTGCTTCATAGACATCAGGCATCCAACTATGCCATGGAACTAGCGATATTTTAAAGCCAAGCCCAGCAAGTATAAAGAGCATACTAAACAATAGTAGTAAAATATCTAAAATATGCCCATACAATAAAACATTTTTATATTCAATTGCATTTCTTTGTAAAGAAAAATCTCCAAAATATAGATAAAAAAGCATAATGCCAAGAAGGAAGAATATACTTGCAAGTGCACTAGCAACAAAATATTTTATACCGCCCTCAATACCATAAACCCTACGATTAAAGGCTAAAAGCACCGCCAAAGGCAAGCTCCCAATTTCTAACCCAAGCAACACAAGAATAAGATTATTTCCATGCACCATAAGCATAAATCCTGCTATAGAAAATAAATAAAGTGGGTAAAATTCTGGCGTTTGAAACTCAACAAATTTATATTTAGAAAAAGTAAGTAATATAAACCAAAAAGATGCAATAAGCATGATATATTCTGTGCTTAAGGTTATTGCTGAAACATTTTCCATATGCCCAACACTTAAACAAAATAAAAATGCTGTAGCAATGAAAAACATGCATAGCGATAAGCTTGTATTACGCGAAAAATGACTTGCAAAGACATTGCTAAAAAGCACCACAATAGCCCCAAGCACCAAAATGACAGAAGGCATATACATATATAAATAAGTGTAAAAATCTAATGTGTCCATATTTACTCCTCTGTATTTGTGCTATTGTGTGTATTATTGTATTTATTATTGTGTTCTAGTATATTGATGCTTGCATCTTCATGAGAAGATGTGCTATTCAACAACTCATCTAATGGATGGAATCCTGTCTTATCTATTTTTGTCATTTCTATCACTAAGCCATTATTGACTTTGGCAATATGTGCCTTTGTTTCTTGTTCTTGGGCAAGCGTATAAATTGTTCCAACAAGCTGTTGCACAGAAACTTGCATAGGTTTTAAAAGAGTATTTGGAAAAATACCAAGCCATACAATAACAAATGCAATTGGAGCAAGCACGCATAACTCCTTAAAATATAAATCTCGAAGTGCATGGAGTGTGTTTGTTTGTCTTAATGTGCCATAAAATATATTTTTAAAAAGAAAGAGCATATAACTTGCTGCAATAATAATGGTTGTGCCTGCAAGTGCTGTAATAATAGGTGAAGTTTGGAAATACCCATAAAGTGATAAAAATTCACCTATAAAACCAATAGTAAGCGGTAAGCCAACATTTGAAAGCATAACAAGTGCAAAGAATGTGGCATAATGTGGCATAATGTATGCAACACCGCCAAAATCATCAATATGTCTTGTCATTGTGCGGTAATAAAGCATACCTGCCAACATAAAAAGCCCACCACTTGTAACACCATGTGCAACCATCATAAAAAGCCCACCACTAATACCTTCATTATTGAATGCAAAGATTCCAAGCACAACAATGCCCATGTGTGAGATAGAGCTATATGCAATAACTTTTTTTATATCTTTTTGTTTCAATGCAATAATACCGGCATAGACTACCATGATAACCGCCAAAACGCTTACAATAGGCATAAAATGCACGCTTGCATCAGGGAATAATGGTAATACAAAACGCAAAAGTGCATAAGTCCCCATTTTTGATAGTAGTGCAGAAAGCATAACACTACCAAGTGCTGGAGCTTCGCTATAAATGTGGGGTAACCAAGTGTGTAATGGAATAATAGGAATCTTAACTGCAATAGATACAAAGAAACCTAAAAAAAGCCAAGTTTGTGTTGTCGTTGGAATCTGTAATGCACCACTTGTCCAAACACCTAAATCAAAACTCCAATATCCAAGTTGCTCATAGCATAGATAACTCATATAAAGAATAGCAAGCAACATCATAAGACTTGATGCAAAGGTATAAACAAAAAATTTAAGTCCAATATAAATCTTTTGTCCGCTGCCCCATACACCAACCATATAAAGCACAGGTAGCAATGCGAGTTCCCAACACGCATAAAACATAAGGACATTTTGTGAAACAAATAATGCCATAAGGATTGCTTCTAATGCAAGCAAGCAAACAACAAAGGGTTTTGCATCGTCTCTTCGTTGTAAATAAATATTGGCAAGAAAAATAATAAATGCAGTTAAAACAATCAAAAATAATGAGATACCATCAACAAATACAATATAATCTATGCCAAGCTCTGGAATTAAAAAAATCTTTGTAAAAAATTGTGTATCTGCTATATCCACACGATAGCTAGCCCATAATGCAATTACAAGTCCAAGTTCGATAAAAGAAATAATGCGTCCAAATCGTTTTGCCCCGCTATCATCAAACATAAAGATAAATAAACATGCAATAAGAGGACAACCAATAATTAAGCTTAATAAATATTCCACTTTTTCTCCTTGCTTAATTAAGCATAAAATATAGTAATGTTATACATAATAGAATGGCAACACCCGCACTCATAAGCCGCAACATACTGCTTAGATTTCCATTTTGCAATGGACGCAATATATAGCTTAACAACATAAAGCATTTTGCAATTCCATCAACAATCTTGTCTAAAATCCCCATATCAACGATATGATAAAGGAAATCTGAAAGAAAGCAAAAGGGTTTTACAATGAAGATTCTATATAAATAGGGAATATAGTATTCATTTGCTAGAATTTTATAGAAAATATGTGGTTTTCTTTCTTTATAGCCATTTCTATACAGCAAATATGCACATACAATAGAAATAACAACAAGCCCAAGTGTTAATGCAATCAGCATAATTATATTATCTATATGTATTTCTGCTGAAACAAGCACAGATGCAAGAAATGAATTAAATTGTGCGTAAAATAATCCTGCAATAATAGCCAAAAATGCTAAAGGTGTCATAGCATATAACATAACTTTACTTGCTTCGTGTGGGTGTTCGTTATGATTCTTTGGTGCTAAAAATACTAAGGTAAAAAGCCTAAAGCTATAGAATGCTGTACAAATAGCTCCAATAAGTAAAACTATCCATATTTCATAAGAGCTTACATATGCTACCTCTAGAATCTTATCTTTAGAAAAATACCCAGAAAGAGGGGGAATACCACAAAGTGCAATAGAACCAATAAGCATAAAAAACATGCTTGTTTTTAAAGGTTTTGATAAACCGCCCATTTTTGTAATATCAAGTTTATCATTCATAGCATGCATAACATTGCCTGCACCTAAAAACAATAAGGATTTAAAAAATGCATGTGTAAAAAGATGGAAAAGTGCAATTGTATAGGCACCTAGTCCAGCAGCAACAAACATGTAACCAAGCTGCGAAAGTGTAGAATATGCAATAATTCTTTTTAAGTCTTTATTTACAATTGCCATAAGTGAGGCAAAAATTGCCACAAAAGCCCCAAGACAAGCAATAAAGTATGCTACTTGTGGCACACTATTATAAAGTGGTGCTAGTCTGATAACTAAATATACACCAGCAGTTACCATTGTGGCTGCATGGATTAATGCCGAAACAGGCGTTGGACCTTCCATTGCATTGGCAAGCCATGTATGTAGCGGGAATTGTGCGGATTTGCCCATTGCTCCAATAAAAAGTAAAATAGCAATCCATGTGAGTGTGGAGTTGCTTGGTGGATTTGTCGCAAGTTGTATGAAAATTTCACTATAAGATAGCGAACCTACACTTGTATAAACTAAAAAGATTCCAAGTAGCATGCCTAAATCTGCTATTCTATTCATAACAAATGCTTCAATGGAAGCAGCATTGGCACTTTTTTTCTGATACCAAAAACCAATTAGCAAATAAGAGCAAGTACCAACACCCTCCCAACCGATAAACAGCACAATAAGATTATCACCACCAACGAGTAACAACATTGAGAACACAAAGCCACCAAGATATGCAAAGAATCTATTAAAACTTTTATCATGTGCCATATATCCAATAGAGTAAAAATGCACCATGCTTGACACTAGAGTAACAACTAGAATCATAATGGCATTAATTTTATCAAACATTAAAGAAAAAGTTACTTGAAACTGCCCAGTTTGGATAAAATCCCATAATACAACATGAAAACTTTCTCCGCCATTTGTTAAAAAATAAAAAAGCAAAAGTGCGAGTATAAGACTAGCACTAATGCAAAGCGAACATATATATCCTAGCATTATAGATGGTTTTAGGGTTGCACTTAATCCCGCTATAATGCTTGCTAAAAGAGGTAGGAATACAAGTGTAATAAGCATTGTTTCTTTGTATTCCGCAATTGTTGTAAAAAATGCCATATTATCCCCTCATATTACTAAGCTTATCAATATCAAGTGTTTTGTATTTTTTATAAAGCATAAGCACCAAGCCTAAGCCAATGGCTACTTCAGCTGCTGCTAGTGCAATCACAAATAATGCCATAATTTGTCCTTGTAAATCGCCTTTATAATAGCCAATAGCTACAAAGGCTATATTGATAGCATTGAGCATAATCTCTGTTGCAAATAATAAAAGTAGGATATTTTTACGCCGTAAGATTCCATAAAGACCAATACAAAACATAATGGCACTAAAAACAAGGTAATGATTAAGTGTAATCATTGTGCCTCCTTCTTTAATGAGTGATTTGGTATTCCCTCTTCTTTTATTTCTTCATGCACAAATTGCGGTTTATGTGCTCCAACGCCAATACCTGCTATCATTGCCATTAAAAGCATAATAGCTGCTGCTTCAAAGCAAACAAGATAATCTTTGAAGAGTAAATGTGCCAATGCGTTTGTGCTATTATCATGTGCATAAGGTGATGCTGTTTGTGTATTGCCAACAACAATCAATAATGCAATAGCAAATATACTAACAAGTAGCCAAACTATAAATTGATTATGGAATTTTTCTTTTACTTCTTTGCTGACATCAAAGAGCATCATACCAAATGCATACATAACAACAACTGCTCCTGTATAAACAATAATTTGAACAACACCTAAAAAGTCAGCATGTAATAAAAAGAATAATCCAGAAACTAAAATCATGCCAAATGCAAGAGCACTTAATGCATAAAGAATGTTGTTTGACATAACAACAATCAAAAATGCACATAAGCATAATGCCCCAAAAACATAAAATGCGATAGCCTCAAACATGCTTCCTCCTTAGTAGTCTAGTGGTGTTTGTTTGACTTCTTTATCCGCACTTGGACGCACAGAGCCAAAGCCTTCAAATTCAAGCTGATGGTGGCATTTTGCTTCTTCTAGATCTTTTAAAAAATCTTCTTTTAAGCCAAAATGTGCTCGTTGTTCGCTTGCATTTTCAAATCTATTGCCCATAACAATTGCAAGTTCAGGGCACACTTCAGCACACAAACCACAATATATACACCTACCTAAATTTATAGTATAAGAATCTATTTTCTTTCTACCATCTTCACCTTCATGTGTCAAGATTCTAATGCAATTGCTTGTGCATATTTTTTCGCATAAACCACAGCCAATACACCGCTCACTACCAGATTCAAGCATTCTTTGTAAATTATGCACAGCACGATAGCGAGGGCTTAATGGTTGTGTTTCAAAAGGGTAATTAATTGTTACAGGTTTGCTAAAAAACTCTTTGATTGTTAAGCCCAAGCCTTTAACAATATCAGCCCCTAAGCTTAATTGCATACTTCTTTTAAAATGTTCAAAACCATTTTTTGGCATTTTTTCCATGCTAACAAAATAATAATCTTTTTGTGTTTCTTGTTGTTTTTGCATATATATCTCCTTATAATAATATAATACCTGTTATTAATACATTTACTAATGCTAAAGGCACAAGCACTTTCCAACATGTGTTCATTAATTGGTCTGGTCTTACATGCGGTAATGTTGCTCTAACCCACATAAATAAGAATATAAAGAAACAAACTTTTAAAATAATGGCAATACCGCCGGGAATAAAACCTATTGGATTAAATCCTCCCAAAAATATAAGACTAACAACAAAACCAAATGCAAACATATGGGCATATTCAGCAATAAAAAACATACCCCATTTTAAGCCGCTATATTCTGTGCAATATCCCGCAATAATTTCTGCTTCATGTTCCAATAAGTCAAATGGTGTTCTATTAAGCTCTGCGTAGCTTGCTATCAAAAAGAGCAAAAATGCTAAAGGTTGTTTCCATATCAGCCAATCAAGTATACCACCACTTTGATAAGCATTCATAGCGACAAGAGAGAGTGAGCCCACAAGCATAATTGGTGCTAAAATGGCAAGCCCACTTACAATTTCAAAGCTTAATACTTGAATACAAGCTCTAGCACCACCTATTAAACTCCATTTATTACCACTACTAAGTCCTGCTAAGAGTGGTGCATAGATTCCTACTGCACCAACTGAAATAAAAAACAATAAACCAACATTAATATCAGAAATAATGGGTGTTACCTTATAGCCAAATATTTCAAAATCTGGAAAAAATGGAATAGCTACCATAGAAGTCATAGCACTTACTAATGCTATCACTGGTGCTAGTGTAAAGATAAGCTTATTTGCACCTTTAGGGATAACATCTTCTTTTGTAAAAAGCTTAATTGCATCTGCCCCAAATTGTAATAACCCAAATGGTCCAACATATATAGGTCCTAATCGCCTTTGAAAAAAGCCTAATATCTTGCGTTCAATATAGGTTGCAAAACCACCTAGAAATGAAAATACAAGCACAACCACTAACACTTTAATAATGGTCTCAATAATAAATGCACTCATGCCCTATTCCTTTCATTCTCATATTCATTATTGTCTATTATAGCAGCTTTTACAATCTGTAGTGATGTGCTAAAATATCCTTGAAACAATGCTGTTACATGGGGAAGCATAGGTGAAACAAGCACCAATGTAGCATGTTCTAATTCATTATCACAATAAATGGCACTATCAATACGAATATCCCCTTGCATAAGGTAAATAGAATCACCATCTTGCAATCCATGTTGTTCCATATAGGTTTTGCTCACATATACGCCACTTTTTGATTGCAGATTCTTACTCGCACGCGTTGTATGATTAAATTGATTCTGTGTTTCAAGTAATAATGCATTATAGCCTATAATATTACGCGGACGTAATGAAAATTTTATTTCAAGGCTATTTTGTGCTACTTTTTGGTCTAAAAGCAACATATAGCCACGATTATCTTTACCATCGCGTTCAAAGCTTACACGCAAGTCTTTATGTTCAATAGGTTGATACATAGGATTATTTGTGGTAAGCCACGCAGTGAAATCACCCAAATATTCAAGATTTGCAAGCTCTTCTGGTAATGCACCTAATGTGCGTGCAACATCACTTAAATCAAATGCTGATTCTAGCGATGAATCTAAATAGGGTACACTTGGAAATAATGGTAAAACACGCATTTCCATATTTGTTATACTTCCTTCACTTTGTGCTAAGGTTGGTAATGGAAAATGTGGTTTTATGGTGGCTAGATTAGAATCTAATATAAAATTTCCTTGTGTTCGGATACCTATGCTATATCGTGATTTTATGGTATCTTGTGCATTTAATGTGCAAAGATTGGCAATACCTAAGGTATTTGTGCCTTTTGGAATATAGAGAAAACGCAATGAAAGCTTTGTGCATACAAATGCAACAAGATGTGCTAGAATTTGTAATTTTATTGCATTATCCATAATATCATGTTGCACGGATTCTGTTATACCTTCCATAATAGCAGTAGCTACAGCATGTTCAATGGTTGGTGGATTGGTATCTGTAAAGTGTGATTGTAATCCATAACCATCACTACTTGTAAAATCATGTGCTAAAAATTCATCAAAAACATATTGTGAAAGCATAAGGATTCCATTATGTTTTGCTAATTTGAGACTACTTATATCATCTAAGCCTAATGCATTGGCAATAATGCTTGTATCGTATGGGCTTAAGTTATCAACTTGGCTTGTTTCTTGTTCTATTTGTATATCTTTATTTCCATCTGTATTTGTTTTGTCTGCTTGTATCTGTGATTGCATATTTATATCATTTTCTTTTTGGATATAAAATCCTTCTATTTTCTGTGTTTTTTTATGCATAAATGCTTGCAAACTATTAGGGAAGCATGCTTCAAAATCATCAATTAAGTCATTTGCAAATATTAAGCCAAGCAAACCCATAAGCCCTACATTTGCACTATCACCTTGTATCTGTGTGATATTTTTACTAAGAGATTCCAAGAGATTGTCTTTAAATAAACCAATACTAATAACTTGTGAGTTTTTTTTGATTTTTAAATTATTATTAATCTTGTAACGCACAATTGGTGCATCGTATTTAAAGTAAGCATGCAGAGCAATAAAGCTCTCACTTGTTTTAAAATCATCAAATGTTGCAAAAAAAGTGCGTGTTGTTTGTGTGAGAGTATGGTTATTGTGCATATTAAATTGCATAGTATAGTGTTTGCGTGCTTGTAAAAAATGCTCTTGGAATATTTGCAAACAATATGCTTCATGGTTTATAAGTGGGATATTTAGTTTTTTAGCGATTAAGTCTGCAATAAATGCTTCTTCATTAGTTGCATCACTACCTATATATATCGAATCTGCCCTTTGTAATGCCTGCAATACTGCTGTTGTTTGGCGTGTGCCAATAGATACTAAATCAAAGGCAAATCTTCCTGCCCCACAAATAGGATTATATAGATAGTCATTTTGCACACGATACACTTTTTGTAAATCCCCTTTTACATCTAAGTGTTTCACATTATAAATAAGCTCGCAACCGCCCGCACAATGCCCACAAGTAGAATACACTTTTTCTAATTCCCATGCATTACTAGTATATGTGAAATCCTTATAAGTCATAGCACCAACGGGGCAAACAGATATACACTCACCACAATCTTTACATTCATTTTTACCAATAAATTCAATTAAACCTTTTTGTCGTTTTGACCATACAGAATATGGATCTTTACCCATAGAATCTTTGTAATTATCTGGAGTAAAAAGATTTGCTTTACCCGCTTTTAAATTTGCTTCACCAATATTATCTTTACATGTAGTAACACACCGCTCACACATAATGCAAAGTGCGGGATCATAAAAGCTTTGTGCAAAGCTAAAAGATTTTTTATCAGCTTCTTGTAAGCCAAATTGTTGCATATCAACCTTTGTATAGAGTGTAAAATCTTGTAATTCACATTCCCCACTTTTATCACATACGCCACATTCTAATGGGTGATTGACACAATAAGTTGTCATTATTTCATTTCTATCTTTTTGCAATTCTTCATTATGCACAACTACATTCATACCATCTTTTACTTTTGCATTGCAACTATAAACTCGTTTGCCATTTACCTCAACCATACACATTTTGCAGGCTATGGTTGGACTACAACCACTTAAAAAGCAAAT
>JARHZY010000043.1 GCA_029264655.1 Helicobacter sp.
AAAGTCGTTTGGGTTAGGAATAACCTATGAAACTATAGACAAAAAATCTTTTGTATAGCATGGATTACTTATTTGAGTAAGGAAGAACTCACTTGTTTAAGCGGGTGATTCACAAATATGCAAGAAAATGATATATAGCCATATGCATTATTGCTTATTGATTATTTTATCTATATTATAATATTCTTACTATTATACATAAAAAGGAGTAGGTATGTTAGTTTTACGTAAAGCGAATGAGCGGGGGCATTTTAATCATGGTTGGCTTGATACTTATCATAGCTTTTCTTTTGCTGGATACTATGATGAAAAATTTATGGGATTTAGTGTGTTACGCGTTATCAACGAAGATAGAGTGCTACCAAATCAGGGCTTTGGGACCCATTCACATAAAGATATGGAAATTCTTACTTATGTGCTAAATGGCACTATTGCACATAAAGATAGCATGGGTAATGAGGAACATGTGCCAAGCGGTGAGTTTCAAATTATGAGTGCTGGAAGTGGGATTACACATTCTGAATTTAATGCACTTAGTTCTGAGCCCTTACATTTTTATCAAATTTGGATTACACCAAATGTATTAGGCATTACTCCAAGATATGAGCAAAAGGCTTTTAGTAAAAGTGATTCTAAAATTCTTATTCTCTCCCCAAATGCAGAAGAAGAATCATTAAAAGTTTATCAAGATATGCGTTTGTGGCTATATAGAGATATTGCTAATGAAACTTTTACTTTTCAAAATGGACGTAAAGCCTACATCCAAGTAGTGCATGGACAGCTAGAGATTAGCTCCAACCAAACACAATCATTTCATATACAAACAAGTGATGGTGTAATGTGTTATGGAGAAAGTTGTTTTACACTGAAAGGATTAGATTCTCATAATGAAGTGCTTATTTTTGATTTACCCTAAATATTGCAGTGTTTCTATTTGCGTTTTTATTATGCTACAATCTATAAAACTAATGTAGCATATAAAGAAAAAACATGTTAGAATATATACACAACTTCCCATTACCACATGATAATTTAACCACTAAAATAACTAATATTGCTACTTTTTTACATACACTTCAAACACATATAACAACAATGCAAACAAACAATATCCAAGCATATACAATGCATACTGAAGTATTTGGTATGATACAAGGGGTTGGCTTTCGCCCATTTGTCGCTGCACTAGCACATACCTTGAATCTATGCGGTGCTGTGTATAATCAAAGTGATAGTGCCGTAATTATACTGAATATATCTAACAATATAACAAAAGATTCTATGCATAATACAGAAGTGGCATTGCTTTTTTATACTACACTTTTTCTTGCATGTGGTCATACTATAATCACAAACCAAACAACAGACTATAGGTTATTAGACAATGTATTGCAAAAAGCTACAACATTATTGACACAATTGCATTTACCAAAGCATGCTTTCATACAATCTCTGCAATATACCTTTACAAAACATACCACAATCCATAAAACACACCATTTTACTATTTTACCATCAAAAACAAATACACAGCATACTCTCCAAGCACATATACCGCTTGATACAAAAGTTTGCGAATCATGCTTACAAGACATGCAAAACCCACATTCAAGATTCTATAATTACCCTTTTAGTGCATGTGTAAATTGTGGTGCACGTTATAGCATTTTAACTAAACTCCCATATGATAGAAAACATACAAGTATGGCTAGTATGGATATGTGTGCTGGTTGCTCTAAAGATTATACAAATTTGCATGATAGGAGATTCCACACAGAACCAATAAGTTGCAATCATTGTGCAATCAAAGTGTGCTTCTCTACCTATAAGTATGTAAATAACACATTAAAGCAAAGCACGCAACATTATGATATACAAGCTATAGAATCTCTTGCTACTGCACTTATGCAAAATAAAGTTATATTATTAAAAGGGCTTGGTGGTTTTGCATATATTGCAAACGCACACAGCAAGGAAGCATTACAATGTGTTCGTTCCATAAAAGCACGTAAAAATAAACCTTTTGTTGTGATGGCAGCTTTATCTACACTACGCAAAATTGCACTCCTTACACCATATCTTGAATCATTACTCACATCTCAATATGCACCAATTATTCTTGTGCCAAAACATCCAAACTATAATCTTAGTGATGAGGTATGCTCACTACAAACTATTGGCATTATGATTCCATATACTGCTATGCTTGCGTTATTATTCCAGTATTTACCAGATGATTTTGCCCTTATTTATACATCTGCAAACAATAAGGGTGAAATGATTGCCACAGAACTCCATGAATTACAATTGCAAAAGATTATGGAACATGTAACAGAGCTTAGCATACTTGATTATGAAAGAATAATTACAAATCGTGTTGATGATAGTATTATGCTTGGCATTGATATACCCCTACTCACACATATAAGTAAAGATTTAGTATCTCTACAAGCAGATAATACAGATACACCGCACACAAACCATACTCTCTTACATACTTTTGATTTACGTGCTATGCGTGTATCAAGGGGTTTTAGCCCATTGCATCTCACAAGCTCGCTTTTGCACTTCAAAACACTTTGTGTTGGATTTGGTGCTATGCAAAAAAGCTCACTTGCTTTTGGCAAAGGAAGTCATATTGTGGTAAGTCCTTATATGGGCGATTTATTTTCTCCCTATAATATTGCAAATTTTCGCAAAAACTTTGATTTTTTAAGTAGCATATATGGACAACCACAAGTTTTAATTGCCGATAAACACCCGCATTACACAAGCACAAAAATTGCACAAGAAGTTGCTATGCAATATAATATTCCACTTTTTCACATAGCACACCACCATGCACATTTTAATGCACTCTTGCTTGAAGCAAACCAAAGCAATGGAGTTGGTATTATATTTGATGGTAGTGGCTTAGGTGATGATGGCACTCTTTGGGGTGGTGAATTTTTAAGCGGAGATTTTAAACAAGTAAAACGTATGCTACATTTTAAACCTTTTATGATACTTGGAGGTGAGCAACATGTGCGAGATTCTAAACGTCTTGCATATAGTTATGCCCTTTGTAATCAAATAACACCATTGCAAACATTTATAGAATCAACTTATAGCATACAAGAATACCAAGTATTGCAACATATGTATAATGCAAAAATAAACGCACCTTTATGTAGCTCTGTTGGGAGATTATTTGATATAGCAGGATTTATTTTGGGATTACATACACTTGAATATGAAGGGCAAAGTGGTGAGATGATTGCATCATATGTATTAGAATATACATATAATATAGCAACATCAATAAAAAACCATAAATGCTATAACTCATTATTGCAAACACTCATTGCTATACCATACCAACCATACCCCTTTAATATAGAAAAAGGACAGATTGATATAAGCCCATGTGTGCTTGCAATGCTACAAGATATGCAAAAAGGTATAGACAAAAATAAAATTGCTTTGCGTTTTATTGATACACTTGCATATTGCATTTTAGAATCTTTGCAAATTATTGGCACAGACTATGGGCTTTTTGGTGGTGGTGTATTTGCAAATTATGCACTTTGTATGCGTACACAACAACTCTTGCAAAGCAAAGGTATAAAGGCATTTTTTCCAAAATTACCATGCAACGATTATAGTATTAGCATAGGACAACTCACTTTTTTACAACATATTTTATAATAGCATCATTATTCCCAATATTATTAATAAAGTAATCACGAAACATTATGATTTATGGTAGAATTTGACTTTTATTTTTAACAAATGATAAAGGGAATATATGGGATTATCAATTGGTATTGTTGGCTTACCTAATGTAGGCAAATCCACTACTTTCAACGCACTTACAAAAGCACAGAATGCAGAAGCAGCAAACTATCCATTTTGCACGATTGAACCAAATAAAGCAGTTGTGCCTGTACCTGACAATCGTCTTATAGAACTTGCAAAAATTGTAAATCCAGAGCGAATCCAACATTCAGTTGTTGAATTTGTGGATATTGCTGGGCTTGTGAGGGGTGCTAGCAAAGGTGAAGGGTTAGGTAATCAATTTTTAGCAAATATCAAAGAAGCGGATATGATTTTACATATCGTGCGGTGTTTTGAAGATTCTAATATCACGCATGTAGAAGGGAGAATTAATCCTATTGGGGATATTGAAATTATTGAATTAGAATTGCTTTTTGCAGATATAACAAGTCTTTCAAAACGTATTGAGAAACTACAAAAAGAGAGTAAAGCAAAAAAAGGGATAAATGCACAACTTGCCATTGCTCAAGAGCTTTTAACACATTTAGAATCTAACAAACCTGTAAAAACTTTTGCAAAAAATGATAACGAAGAATTTATTACTTTAAACAAAGAATTGCGATTTCTAACAAATAAAGAAGTTATATATGGAGCAAATGTAAGCGAAGATGGTTTAGAATCTGATAATGAATATGTGCTTCAAGTGCGTGAATATGCAAAGCAAAATGGAGCAATCGCTATTAAACTTTGTGCGAAAATCGAAGAAGAAATGGTAGGCATGGAAGATAGCGAACGGGCAGAATTTTTAGCAAGTCTTGGGGCAAGCGAAAGTGGTCTAGAACAAATTATTCGTGAAGGATTTTCTCGATTGGGACTTATAAGCTATTTTACCGCTGGAGTAAAAGAAGTGCGTGCTTGGACAATTCGAAATGGTGATAATGCACCGCGTGCAGCTAGCGTAATACATAAAGATTTTGAAAAAGGCTTTATTAGAGCAGAAACAATTTCCTATGATGATTTTGTGCGTTATGGTGGTGAAACAAAAGCAAAAGAAGCTGGGGCTATGCGAACCGAAGGCAAAGAATATATCGTGCAAGATGGTGATATTATGCATTTTAGATTCAATGTATAATATAATGAGAATCCTCCTATCCATTTATTATGGTATTATATAGGGCATAATGAGATAAAAAATTTGCAGCCATTAAAAGAATATGGCATATATTATACAAATAGATAAATTAATATTATAGTGAAGATAGCACAAAATACATAAAAACAACCAATAAATAGAAATATAAAAATCAATTAACTATTATAAAGAAACAAACCTTTAACAATAGCCTATAAATACTATAGTAATTTACTAATTAAATTACTGCAATAATATTGTATTATAATTATTTTGCATGGAATCTTACTGCAATAATTTATGATTACTTGATGGCATATTATAGTTTTTAATATATTAATTATTGATTTATTGTTTTTTTTTTTTATAATAAAGCATATTGTATTATTAAGGATTATTATGCTTAATGGTTTTGACGAACAAAAAAGTTTTTACTATCATATAAAATTCTTCTATTTGCATTATCAAAGCCCAAAGCTATGATAAAGAATAACATTTATTGCAAAATTATCTAGTTAGAATCCTAAAAAATTAAGCTATAATACATAAAGATTCTAAGTAAAGGGCTTGTTATGTCTTATATAAATATTAAAAAAATAGTAGTAGGCTTTATATTATGCGGTGCAATAACATTAGCAAATAATGCAGATAATGCAAA
>JARHZY010000161.1 GCA_029264655.1 Helicobacter sp.
GAGGCATTGTGTGTTTTTTGGATACAAGAACGACTTTGCCGTCCCATATAGCAACAACAATAGCTAAAATTTTATCTTGCAGATTGATTGCAAACAATTCTCGTATATCAGCTTGGACTAACATATCAATATCAAGATAAAGTGCGACTTTTATATCTTTTGGCAATAAACGTCCAATAAGCAATCTATAACAAGTTTCAAACCCTTGGCTTTCACCAAATCCATTTGCACCCATAAATTCTTCATTGTCAATTTCATGAAAAATAATCTCACATGGATATAAAAGAGTAAGCTCTTTGGCAAGTAAATGGAGTTTATTTTTTGTTTGTTCTTGTATAGAATCTGTGAAAATATGAAAGCAATAACCCTCTATACTACTTTGATGAACACGTGTGTCTTTGTTGGTAACTGTGGGGGGGGGGGGTAATATTGTCAAATTGATGAGTTAAATAATTTTGAGAAGTACACATTGGCATGTTAGTATCTTGAGTATTCTCTGTCTGTATAGATGTCATATTGAATGCTTGAAACTCATTAAAACGTTTTGTAGTATCTGTAGATTTGACAATACTTGTTATTAGTACTGCAGCATATTTCATATAATTTTCATCTGCACACATGACAACATGAAACATAAATATCCTTATATTGAGATAGGGGCTATGCTATCTTAAATTATTTAATATTCAATAAATATATTTACTACATGTTACATTATTCTGTATTTTATATGATATATATAGACATATTTAATTTTTTATAAAGTCTAGATAGTTTAAAAACGATAAAGTAATTCGCGATAGAATATAAAAGCTTATTAAAGAAAAATTAACTAATATGCTTTAAGAGAGAAAACTTAGAAAAAATACTTAATTGTAAAGTAATGTAAGTTTTTATTCTATTAAAATTGTAATTTATTTTGATATTGATTTATCCCTTAAAAATGTGATTTATTTTTATAAGATAAATATTGATTTAAGTTTTTTGGTAATTTTTGAAAAAATATAAAAAATACTTTATATTTAAAATAACATTATTAATATATTTTTATTTATTGTGAATATATATTTATGCTTAAAGAATCAATATGAAAAATAATTAGAGATTAACATAAGAGCATAAATCCTATTTGATTTGTTTGCTAGTATAGCAGTGTCGGTGTAGCTTTATTATATATTAACTCCTTGTTTATTGTATTAAAGGTTTAGAAAATATTTAAGTTATTGGTTGTTTTTAATATTTTTACCACAAAATATAAACTTTTTATCATTCTTATAATCTTAGCAACTCTTATAGACAATATTTTATTTTGGTGGCTATAAAAGGTATTTTATAGCATTGCATCATAGCATGCCATAAATTCTTTGCCTAAAGCAGATTGGAATGTAGCGTTTTGATGAATTGTTTCAATTAAGTTCCCATTATCCATAAGCATAATTTTTTGGCAATATTTATAGGCAAGTTTTATATCATGTGTGATAAAGAGAAATGTGGTATTGTGGTTTTGTTGCATTGTAAGAAAAAGATTCCATATTGTTTGCTGTAAGGTATAGTCAAGCCCTGAAGTTGTTTCATCAAGGATAACAAATTGCGGTTGGATAAGGAGCATACGAGCAATACATACCCTTTGGGCTTGTCCGCCAGAGAGCATTACGGGGTAATGATAGAGTATGTTTTGGGGTAATCCTAATTGTTCAAATATGGGATAAATTTTTTGTCGTTGTGTATTGGAATCATGTATGTTAAGGAGATATCGTAATGGTTCTTGCAAATTCTCAAAAACATTATAGCGAGGATTGAGTGAGCTTATTGGATCTTGAAAGAGTATTTGCACTTGTTTGTAAAAAGCTTGTCTTTGCGTGAGGTTGCGTAATATAACTTCTTTATTATGGAATAAGATTTTGCCATTTTGTGGTTTTTGTAATTGTGCAATAATTTTTGCCAATGTGCTTTTTCCGCAACCACTTGCTCCAATAAGTGCAGTATTTTCACCTTGTTGGATTTGAAAACTCACATTACTTAGAATCTGTTTTGTTGCTTTATGAAAAAACTTATTATATGTAAAGGCATGAGTGATATTGCAAACTGCTAATAACATGGTTTTCCTTATTTATTTTTTATCAATGCAAGATACTTATGCACAAGCATTTGTGCCATTGTAGTTTTTAGAGTCGTTGGTATTATTTTGTTATGTAATTGCACTTTTTCTTGGATACTGCCTTGTTCTATAATAAGGATGCTATCTCCCATTTTTATTGCTACATCTATATCATGTGTAATGAGTAGGATACCAAGCCCATATGCTTTTTGCAAATGTTTTAAAAGCTTTAAGATTCTGTATTGCACGAGTAAATCAAGATCTGTTGTTGGTTCATCGGCAATGAGAAAAGGGGCTTTTGTGAGTAGGGCAAGTGCTATCATAGCGCGTTGGAGCATACCCCCACTCATTTCAAAAGGATAGAGATTTAACACTTCTTTATGCAAACCAACTTCATGAAGCATAGATTCTATAGTTAGCATATCCCAGTGGGTTTGCAAGGCATTTGCACTCTCTTTAATATGTGTATATAGTGAAAAAAGAGGATTAAAACATGTGCGTGGATTTTGCATAATGCTTGCAAAGATTTTTGCACGTGCATGCTGTGGGTTAATAATTGTTTTATCCAATAAAACAGAACCACTTTTTTGCACTATATTTGGCGGGATTAAGCCTTGTAGAGCAAGTGTAGTGAGTGTTTTACCGCTACCACTTTTACCAAATAAGATAGTAGTCTCTTTGCTTATTATTTCAAGATTTATATTATGTAGCAAGGTTTTATTTTGGCATGTTAAGGTAAGATTTTCTAAAGCTAATATCATAAAATCTCCTTAATGTAAATGTTTTAAATCGCAGTCAAAATAATCACGCAAACTATCACCAAGCATATTAAATAATGCAACAGCAATAAAAAGTGCAAGTCCGGGATAAAGCAAAAGTTCGGGATTGCTAAATATATAATCTTTTGAATCACTAAGCATAACGCCCCATTCTGCTTGTGGAGGTTGCACGCCAAGCCCTAGAAATGATAAGCCTGCAATATGTAATATCATATGCCCTATATCCATAGTAGCAAGCACAAAGCATTGTGTTGCAATGGGTGCAAGCATATTGCGTTTAAAGTTTTGCCAATTGCTTGCACCATATACTTGAGAGAGCAAAACAAATTCACGATTTTTTAAACCCAAGATAATACTGCGAATGATACGTGCATACCATGCCCAATGTGTTAATGCAATAGCAAGTATCACATTTTCTAAACCAGCACCTAATACCCCAACTAAAAAAAGTGATAGCACAATTGTAGGAAGGCTTAAAAATAAGTCGCATGCACGCATAATAAACCTATCAATCTTACCACCAAAAAATCCCGCAATACCACCAATGCTTATGCCTAATACTATTACAAGCAATAAAATAAATGCCACAGAAGCAAGTGAAACTCTAGCACCAAAAATAAGACGAGTAAAAATATCTCTCCCTAAATGATCTGTGCCAAGCCAATGGCTTGTGCTTATAGGAGCGAGTTTATTATCTAAATCAATTAAATCAGGTGCATATGGCAAAAAAATAGGAGCAATGATTGCTATGAGTAATAATATGATTATCATAACACCTGCACACTTACCCATAAAAGAGAGTTTTTTGCTATAGGGATTTATGTTTTGTGCTTGCATATATTCTCCCTAAATGCCCTATAAAGTTGCAACTGATATGTGTTATAACACATAAGCATGCTCCATATTTTTTCTTATGCGTGGATCAAGCAAAGCATATAATATATCAATTGCTAGATTGCATAGAGAAAAGATAAGACACATAATAAGCACAAAGCATTGGATAATAGGATAATCATGATTTGCGATACCTTGCAGGCTATAATAACCAATGCCCGGGATAGCAAAAATACTCTCTATAATTAATGCACCACCAATAAGCTCTCCAATATGCATGCCAAGTGCTGTTATAATAGGTAGCATAGCATTATAAAAAATATGCTTACATGTTACATGCTGTTTGTTTAATCCGCGTAAATATGCATAAAGAATATGTCTTTCTTTGGAAACTTCGAGCATGTTAGCACGGATAAGTCGGATATTGACACATATAGACATAAGGGCTATACTCATTGCGGGCAATATAAATGATTGTATGCCTTCTATGCCAAGTGCAGGTAGCCAACCAAGTGTGAGTGAAAAAAGCATAATAAGTAAAAATGCAAGCCAAAAATTTGGCATACAAACGCCAATAAAGCAGAAAAAACGGATAAGAAAATCTGGGAATTTATCTCTATAATATGCTGCTATAATGCCTAGTGGTATAGAAATAAAAAATGTGAAGAGAAAAGCAATAGAGGCAAGTAAAAGTGTATTTGGTAGATAATAAAGAAAATCTTTTCCTACATCTTTGTCTGTCATATATGATTTACCAAAATCAAGTTGCACTGCTTTTTGTAACCATAGTATGTATTGCTCTAGTATAGGTTTATCTAATCCAAAATCATGACGCACTGCTGCAACTATATCGGGTGTTGATGGGATATTTGAATTAATAAGATATTGTGCTACAGGATCTGTATTATTAAAACGCAAAAGATAAAAAATGATAAAAGAAGCAAGCAAAAGTATAGGGATAATTGCTAAGATTCTATAAAGAATATAACGCAACATTATTCATAAAACTCCCAAAATGGAATCTCAAATGCATGTATATCTGGGGCAATACCCTTTATACCTTGTCGTGCAACTACTTTATTAGTATCATAGGTAAGCGGTATGTAGATTTGTGTTTGGTAGAGTAAATCAAGAAAATTTGCTACATTTGTTATTAGTGCTTGTTTTGCTTGTAAGTTTTGTTTTGCATGCATTGAATCTGCATATTCATCATAGGGGCTTTCAATAAGGTTTTTTATAGCTTTGTCAATAGCTGGTTTTTCTTGTAGGGCTTTTTGTGCCATATAATCAGCATGACCGCTATGCCGCATAGAGTTAATAAATGTGAGTGGTTCATAAGGCACACCCCATGTTTGGCTGAAACAAATATCAAATTGCCCTTGTGTTTGTTTTTTGCGATACATTGTTATTTCATTTGGAATAATTTGCAAAAAGATTCCAATATCTTTTAATTGTGCTTGTAGTATTGTGGCAATGGATTTCTGTGTTGGATTATTTGCAATGAAATGTAATTGCATTGTTAGTTGCTTGCCATTTTTATAGAAGTAGCCATCACTATGTCTTACATAGCCCATTTGTTGTAATACCATGCGTGCATGTTGTGGATTATATGATAGTGGTTTATAGCTTTTTGGTTTTGAGTATGGCATATTTGGGCTAAAAAGGTATGAAGCTTCTTTTTGATAGCCATAATATACAGATTCCACAATTTTTGTCTTATTGATACCAAGTGCTATAGCCTTACGCATATTTTTATCTTGCAATATTTCATTGGTTGGATTTATAATAAGAAATGTTGTAAAAAGAGGAGGGCTTAGTAATGTTTGGAATTGTTTTGTATTTGCAATATTATGAAAAATTTCGATAGGTATCGCATCTGCACCATAAATCATATCAACTTGTTTTGTTTGGAGGGCAATAAGCTTTGCATTTGGATCAATAATAATTTTTGTCATGATTGTATCATAATAGATTCCATTGTAATGCTCTTTATTCCAATAATGTGGGTTTTTGCTAAAAGTATCACTAATGCCAACTTTTGTATCAGTTAGCATATAAGGACCTGTGCCTATAGGTTTTTTGGGTGCATTATTTGCTAAGTCTAAATCATTTGGAATCATACTTGGAGCGATAAAACGGAATGGACGCACTAGTGAAAGTTCATTGAGAGTAGCAACATAGGGATGTGCCAAATAGATTGCAATTGTGTAATCATCGAGTGCTTTTACATCGCTGATTGTCATAACAAGTGCAGACCAAGAATGACGCGTCTTATTTTTTAAAATGGATTGAAAATTTTTTAAGGCTGCGTTAGCATTAAATATTTCTCCATTAGAAAATAAGACATTTTTACGCAAATGAAAAATATAGGTTTTACCAGAATCTTTAATATCCCATGATAATGCTAATGAAGGCACTATATTGCCTTTTTTGTCTGTTTTCACTAATCCTTCATAAATCATATTTTGTGCATACATTTGGTTAAGGTTGTAGCCCTGTGGATTCATATCACCAACATTTTGTGATACAGCTACGCGTAAGATATTTTCCCCAAAGAGATATTGCAGATTCCATAACAATACAAAAGAAACTAAAAATTTATACATGCTCCATTCCTCATGAAAACTTAAGCTAATAATAGCACGAAACAATAAACTATGCTATAAAAATATTACAAAAAATTTATAAGTAATATTATTTTTAAGGCAGTAATGGTATATAATATATAATGATTTTCATGTGAGATTACACTAATACCTCTTAGTGCTAAATAGGTTTAAAAAGTAATTAACTATTAAAAAAAATAGCATTAAAATAGATATTTAAAGAGTGGTTTTTTAATTACTAGAAAATAAGGATAGTAAAATTATAAAATATTTGTTTTATTTTGTAACATTTATTTGATAATATACCCATATTAGAAACTTTTTACCATAAATTATAATATTTTATGTAATAATTCAAAAATGGTTTTAAACATGCTTTTCGTTAAAATATGCTTAAATTTTCTAATAGATTCTATGCGTAAATTTCAACATTAAGGAACAATATGAAGATGAATATAAAAACAAAAGTATCACTTATTGCAAGTGCAGTGATACTTTTAGGTATTGTAGTTTTAAGCATTATTTCTATGGCTATGCAAAGAAGTAGCTCTATG
>JARHZY010000098.1 GCA_029264655.1 Helicobacter sp.
GCCTGTGGTGATTTATGTATGCTATAAGTTTATTATGCTTAATATTACACATATTGAAAAGCAAGAAAAACATAATTAGATTCTATTTATCACTTCATGCTTATAATAGCTATAACTTTAAAAGCTATTTATCTAAAGTAGCAGTGGAAAATTGATATATAAGAGATAAGCATAGAAATTTGCCTATCTAAAATACATAGGTTGTGTGATGATATACTTCACAAGTATTAATGGAGTTACTATAATTTTGTTTCAATTGCGTATAAAATATGTTTAAAATCAAAGTTAAAATAGTATTTGATTGCATTTTGTTTTTAAAGGCGATATATACGCATTTTAGTGTTATAAGATTGTATTGTTGGGATTTTATATCATATTTATACTTATATAAGGATATAGAATCTAGAAGTATATGTTTTGCTAGTGCAATAAAATTGAACCACAATATAGATTCTGAAATGCTGATTGTTGTTAATATATTACATGTTTGAAATGTGATAAGCCTTAAAGAATTACCTAATTTCTATAAACAAATATATCTATATCTTGCTATATTGATAAATTTATAGAATAATCGTAGATTTACATGAATTAAATTATTATATCTGAATTTTATCGCTAGATGAGAGCTGGCATGATAATAAAAATATTATATATGATTATGATTTGTCAAAGCTAAATTTCATATCTATAATTTTTCTGTGATAAATAACCCTTGATAAAGATATTAAAAAATATGTAAGCATAAAAATACTTTAACTATTGTATTAAAATATGCTATGTAAAATTTCATTTCTAATTTTGGCTATATAGCATACAATAATGGAAGAGGGATTGTCTAAAATAGCTCCAAAAGTATCAACTTAGTAGATTCTATATCTAAATTTAGTAAAAAGTTATGTTAAGAGTATTTGAAAAATCAAAATAGATTGCAATAGCATTGGCACTTAATGGTATAAGTAATACCAAAAGAAACTTTTTTAGTGAGTTTGTAGAAGATGGGGTATAAGTCATGTAGTAGATAGAAAATATGTTTGGTAGGACAACTGCTTTTAGCTCTTTTAGTATAGCGGTTTTTCTAGTTTATAGGAAGGTAGTCATTAAAAATATAAAAAGAAGATTCTAAACCTAGCATCATCTTTAAATATATTAAATATGTGAGAATCTTTTATAACATTGTTTCACCATATATCAAGGCTATTGAGATAGAGTATGGGGCGTATTTTTGTTGGAATCTTTTGGATTCTATATAATTCTCTTTGTTTTTTTGGAATCTGTATAGAATCATGTGTTGTTATATGCTGTAATATATCATAACATTTTGCCATATTGTTAGGAAATATAATGTATCGTGCTTTTTTATTATGCCAATATACCTGCATAAAACATTGTAAAAACCATGCAATATGCAACCCCACAAAAATAAAATACTCATTTTTTGCGATTACTATTTTATTACCCATAACACATGAGCCATTTTTTGTAAGTAATGCGTGCAATTCTTCTTTTTGTTTGCTACTCATAATATAACCAAGTCGCTTAGTGAGCATATCGATTGTGTGGAGTTCATGTGTATGCGTATAGCATGAAAAAAGATTATAGTCTGTGCATATCATTATATGCGGGTAAAGCTGATTATATTCTTTTTCAAGAAATGTAAAACTTTTGCGTATTCCATTAGCAAAATATTTACTCATTGGCATTGTAATATGTTTGCGAAAAAAATTGCGTTTATAATGTGTATTATCATTGCTTATATCAATAAAGTATTGAATCTTATGTGCGTGGTTATAGGCAAGAATTTCTTGTTTTGTATATGTGGTAAATGGACGCACAAGATAATATACTTGTTGCCCTATAAGGCGTTGGGTTATATCTTTAAAGCCAAGCAATGTGTTTAATCCAGCACCATTAGCAAGCTGCATGAAAAACCATTCAAGCCTATCATCAAAATGATGTGCAGTAATAAGATTATTATAGTGATATGTGGTTATAAGTGTATGGAAAAAATCATAACGAATATGCCGTGCCTTTGATTCAAAGTCTGTAATAATAGGTTCTGCAAGTAGGGTATGGCATATTTTATTATATTTGTTTGCTAGTTTTTTTGCATATGCTATTTCATCTTTGCTTTGTGAGCGTATTGCATAATCAACAATTGCCATATCAAAGTCTATATTATAATGCAATAAGACAAAAAAAAGGGCACTAGAATCCACTCCACCAGAAAAAGCGAGCAGATTTTTATGGTGTTTTAAACATGTAAGTATATGTGGTGCAATATCAAGTTGTTGCGTCGCATTGTTTATGTGTTTCATAATTATTCCAATAAAATCTTCAATATAGATTCTAACATATTTTTATTATATTCATTGTATTCTTAACAACAATGAGATAAAATAAATGTTTATTTCACTTTGGAAAGGATATGTATGGAACTAAAGCTTGCTAGAGAAACATTAAAGGGCGATAATGAGATAATGCCTATTACATTTGAAGCAATGGCAAAAATGGTTGAAGAAAATGGAAAAAGGGGAGTTGTTTTTTATCTTGATAGAGAAAATGCTGAAAAAGATTTAAAAAAACTTGAAAGTTTTTTTAAGGGGAAAAATCGCCATACACTCATACGGGAGCTACGTTATAGTATGGATAGTAAAGATTATATTTATGAGGTGCATGTTCTCTAGAATCTATTGTTGTTTTTATGGTTTTCTTTATGCATGTTGGATTGAGTGGGTTTATATATAAAAAGCATTATAATTTATATTGTGAGCTATAGATAGTATGCACTATACTCTGTATTTATGCTTTAGCATATCTCAAAATATAAAATTTCTTCATGTATAGATTATAATACAAAGATACATATAATTATTATGCAACTTTTAATATTTGTTTTTATTGGCAAAAATGTTATGTAAAGATTACAATAACATTGTTTATTGCATTACTTCTAGGATGTGTGGTTTTTTGCTTATTCTATGTAATGATTTTGATATATAATGTAAAATAGGTGTATTTTTAGGTAAAATGATTTGGAAAATTAGATATATTTAAAAATACTTGCTATGATAGTTAGCTATTTTACTTGAAAGGATTTTTATGAAAAAAGCAATGATAGCAGGTTTATGTAGTGTTATAGCAGGCACATACTTATATGCAAATACTATTGATACAAAAAGTGTGCAAGTGGCATTTGTAGGTTATAAAACATCTGTAATGGCAGATATTAGCGGTTCTTTTAAACAAATACAATATAGTTTTGGTAAAGACACAAAAAGTCTTAGCGGTATTTTACAAAATGCACATGCTATTATTGTCCCAACAAGCAGTGAGATTCCAGACAATGCAGAAGCAACACAGAATATGAATAAGGTATTTTTCCCTATATTAACAGGTAAAAATAATATACAGGTTACCTTTATAAAAGTAATAGAGGGTGAGGAAAAAGGGCTTATTAGTGCAAAAATCACCATTGGT
>JARHZY010000021.1 GCA_029264655.1 Helicobacter sp.
GAGAGAACACAAAAAAGTTTAAGTGCGATTGAGGCAAATGCAAATATTTTAGCACAAGGAATAAATGAAGTTGCAGAAACAATTAACGAACAAGCACAGGGAGTAGCCCAAATTAATGAGGCAGTCATACAACTTGAAAATAGCACGCATAAAAGTGCTAGTATTGCACACCATTCTCAAGAAATAAGCCAAGCAGTGTATGAGATTGCTACACAAATTCTCGATGATGCACACAAAAAGCAATTTTAGAATCTTTTAAAAAGTAGGCTTAAAAAGCAACTTTTTTCTAAAATGTTTATATATTCATATAATAAACTTCTTGTTGCTATAAAACTTATTTTCTTTCAAACGATATGTTTAGCTATAATTGTATATAAAAAGTTATGGCGATATGAAAGTATTTTATTTATACAAAATATATTGTCTATGTGGGTTTAAACTGCTGAAATCTAGCATATTCTTGGCTATTTTATATTCAGAATTATTGCGAGATAAGTGGAATATTGCAAAATAGAAAATCGTTATAATTATATCATATTTGGTTATTTAGTGTTTTTCTAAATAAGTTATATTGAAATGAAGGGTTTGTATGCGTCATTTTATAAATATTATTGCTTTAATGATTGTAGGTTGTTTGTTTGGTATATTTGTATATAACGATAAAATAAAAATTACACAAGAAGTGCTTGATTTGTTCCCACAAACCGCAGATAAACAGGTTATTGATATTTATCGTCAATTTTCAAATTCACGCCATATTCTTGTTGCAATACAAGGTTTTAATCAAGAATCTTATGATACATTACATGCTTTTTTAACTGCTTTAAAAGATTTACCAAATATAGAAGGAGTTATGACACGCACTACTTCGCCAGCAGCACTTGAAGAATTTTTGATGGAGAATTATTTCTATACTGCTACACCTAAACCTTTAAATAAGGTGCTTACAAAACAACAAATTGAAGAGAGAGTATTACATGGATTGGCAACTCTGCAAGCCCAAATGTTAGAAGAAGAGCAACTTGACAAAGGTATGGTTATACAGCAAACCGAGATTACACATTCTAAAGAAAACATAATAGATTCTAAACAAAAAGAGAGCTTAAACCAACAGACACCATTAAATTCTAAGCAATATGATATACCAAAAGATGAGCAAAATAGTATCACTGATACATATAATACATTTTTTCACCCAAGTGATCCACTCCAACTTTTAACATTGCATACGCCAAAACCTTATATATTCATTGCAAAAGATTATGGATATATGGCACTTGTAACAATGAAAGATATACAAAATGAAGCTGTTCAAGAAACATTTAAGGGTTTTACAAATATTGCAAAAAAATACCCAAATATTCGGTATTTTTCACAGAATTTTATGAATGTAGAGAATCTTGACTTGATTCTCCAAGAAGTAAATTTTTTATTGAGTTTCACAAGCATAGCATTTATTATGCTTTATTTTGTGATTATTCGTATTCCATTGCTTACACTGAATACTATTTGCACTTTAATTATAGCAAATATTATTGCCATTTTAATTGTTTCAAGCGTATATCCTAAGGTTACAATTATGGCATTAATTTTTGGCACAGGTATTAGCAACATTGCGATTGATTATATGATGCATCACAACTTCTTCGATCTTTATGTAGGACGTAAAAAAGTTTTTAATCGCCCTGTATTTTATGGGTATATAACAACTATCATTGGCTTTAGTGCGTGTTTATTTGTCCCATTCCCCTTACTTGCACAACTTTCTTTATATGCAATTATATCACTTACTTTTTGTTATATTAGCTTTGCTTTTATTTATCCTTATATTGGATTTAGCCAACCACGTTTATTTCCAAGATTAGCAAATATTCGATACCAAGTAATACCAAGTTATTGGTTTTTAGGTATTGCATTATGTGGGTTTGTTTTTGCTTTTATGTATTTAAGGATTGATTTCGATCTTTCTAAACTTGATTATCAAAATAAACCTATGTTGCAAGAACGCACATTTTTTACAGATGCACAAGGCAATACAACGCAAGTTTTACTCTCAAGCGATAGTTTAGATGGGCTTATTGGATTAGCTAGAGCTTTGCAAACTTCATTACAAGATCATAAAGCTAAAACTTTTATCCCGCTTGCACTTATGCCAACTACCCAACAAATAGAAAATAATACGCATTTTATAAAATCCCAGTTAGTCAAACAAAATAAAAAAGCTTTATTGCAAACTCTACCATACTTAAAAAAGAGAATCTTACATACTTTAAGCACAGATGCAAGCATGCAGGATATGGGAAGTGTTGAAGATAGGGAAGGGTTTGTAGATGATTTATTTGCTATGTTTCAAGAAAGTTATGAACTTCCAGTAATTCCTATACTCACACTAGATATGCTCCAACAAATGGGATTTAGTATTGTTGTTACAGATAATATACCAGAGAGTCAACATAGCCAAGAAATAAAGGACATAGAGCATAATACCACACAGAAAGAAATGCTATCACAAAATGATTCTATAGATTCCAAAAAGAAAAGATTCTATTATCTTGTAGTAGCTCATAATGAAGATTTAACATATATTAGTCAATTTGCAAATACACTTAATATTAGTATAAAGGAAGATAATAAACAAATAACAGAGAATAATAGTATTGAGATGCGAGGTTTGCAGCATATTATGGATAATCTTGCCAATACTATTTATGTGCCTATGTTGGTTGTGCTTGCCATTGCATTATGTCTTATGTTTTGCATGTTGTTTATAACAGCTCGTAAGGCATTTTTAGATTCTGTTGTTTTTGTGCTATTTCCACTTTCATGCGCACTTTGTCTGATTGCTTCACATACTGAGCTTAATATTATGCATCTTTTTGCTTTACTTATTCTTGTTGTTGTGAGTATTGATTATGGAATCTATTCTGTAAAAGAAGGCGATAATCCTCGCACAGCCCATGCGATATTTTTTTCCGCACTCACAACAGGTGTTTCTTTTGGTATTTTTATTATGAGTAAAACAAAAGCTTTAAACTCATTTGGAGAAGTTGTGTTTATTGGTATGGCATGTATTTTATGTATGCTTGTTTTTCATCGTCCAATCAATAAAAAATGATGGTAGAAACCATCAATAATTTTCATATATTTTTTGCAAAAACTTTTAAATTGTGTTATAATAAAGGTTTATTATTATTTTTTTAATTTATGGAGTGCAGTTTGAATTTATATAATAATCTTTCATTGAAGTATAA
The DNA here is from genome assembly GCA_029264655.1 of Helicobacter sp. Taxonomy (GTDB): domain Bacteria; phylum Campylobacterota; class Campylobacteria; order Campylobacterales; family Helicobacteraceae; genus Helicobacter_A. Next base: position 3,252 of record JARHZY010000021.1, read on the forward strand.
ATTTCTCACATTAGCATTTGGCTCATTTTTAAGTTTTGCAATTTTTATTGGTTTTATGCTTCTTGGCGAACAAGAAATTGCTATAAGCATGCAGGGTGAGTTAGCAGGTGTTGTGCAAAAAGAGATAGAAGAAAAAATACAATTAAGCACAGATTCTATGGCATCAAGTCTTGGCGAGCTTGTTGCTGGTTTAAGTGAGAAAGAGCAAATAGCAATTATTGCAAAAGCAATTGATAAGTTTCGTTTTGAAGATGATAAATCTGGATATTATTTTGCCTATAAAGAGTATATAAATGTTGCACATCCTAATCGAAAGGATTTAATTGGCACTTCTTTGGAAAATGCAAAAGATTCTAATGGTGTTTATTATGTGCAAGAACTTTATAAAAATGCAAAGGATGGTGGAGGTAAGTTTGTATATTATGTATTCTCAAAGCCTTTGAATAATGGGCAGTTGGGGGAAGCACAAAAGGTTGCTTATGCTGCTATGATTCCAAATACACAGAATATTTGGATTGCAACAGGCGTATATATTGATACTTTACATGGCTATACAAATGCTATCTCAAACCGCATGTTGGCTATTATGCAAGAAATCTTACAACATAATGCATGGATTTCTGTTATCATATTCTTATTAATCTTTTGTCCTCTTATCTGGATTTTTTACAACAATCTAACAAAAGGCATTCAGATTTTACAGCATAATGTTTTATCATTTTTTCGTTATCTTAATCGTGAGACTTCACAGATTGATTTTATCCCTTTAAAATTTAAAGATGAATTGGGGCGTATGACACAAGCTATTGATGATAATATACAGCAAACAAATATATCATTAAAGCAAGATTCTCTATTGGTTCAGGATGTATTACATGTTGTTGAGGAGGTAAAAGCGGGGAGATTTGGTAGGCTTGTAGAATACACAAGTCTTAATCCTCAAATCAATGAATTAAAAAATGCAATTAATGCAATGTCTGTCGCTTTATTAGAGCTTTTGGGTGATGATATGAGTGATGGATCACGTGTATTTGAATCATATGCACATAATGATTTTACCGATAGAATTGAGGGTGCTAGAGGGCTTGGGTTAGCAGTCAATAACCTTGGAGATTCTATTGCACAAATGCTTCGCATATCAGCATCATATGCACATGAATTAGGCATAAAAAGCAAAGAGTTGGAAACTGCAATGCAGCAACTTACACAAAGTGCCCATATGCAAAGTAGCTCTCTGCAGCAAACAGCAAGCTCTATAGAGACAATAACAGAATCCATGCAAGATGTTTCTAGTCGGACAGATGAGGTTATTAAGCAGAGCCAAGATATTAAAAATATTATTGGAATCATTCGTGATATTGCCGAACAAACAAATCTTTTAGCATTAAATGCAGCAATAGAGGCAGCAAGGGCAGGGGAGCATGGTAGGGGCTTTGCAGTGGTAGCAGATGAAGTAAGAAAGCTAGCAGAGAGAACACAAAAAAGCTTAGGGGAAATTGAGGCAAATACAAATGTGTTAGTGCAATCAATTAATGAAGTAGCAGATTCTATTAAAGAACAAACACAAAGCGTTAGTCAGATTAATGAAACTATTTCGCAACTTGAAAGTATCACAGAGCAAAATGTAGGTATTGCTAACCATTCGCAAGAAATTAGTAATGCAGTAGATTCTGTTGCATACAAAATATTAGAAGATGTAAAGAGTAAAAAATTTTAGTAGAATTAGTGTATTGGAGTAACTAAACTTTAAATTATAGTATTGTAGATTTTTTTGATAGTATATTTATTATCAGAAATGAATTTTTTGCAGTATAAAAGAATGATTAGGAAGTATAAATAATCTTATTGTGTTGCAAAATTTATATCACTTATGAAATTATTTTGAGATTGCACTTTATATAAAAACGATATATTCAAAATACAATAAAAGCATATATTAAGAAAATTTACCTTCATAAGAGTTTTCTATATATTTTAAGTATCGAAATGATTAAAAAAGGGCATTGTGGATATTTATATATAGAAGTGTGAGTAAAATATCTAATAAGCTACAATAATATTACTAGATAATTTTTCATATAAAATAGTATTATTTTTTAGGTGTTTTCTTTTTTTGTTTAATATTGTAGAATTTTGCAATATCTTATAATCTTATAGGATAGATTCTATTTGAGTGTGTTATTTTATTTTTATAGTTTATATGCATATATTATTGTTATATAAGGGGTGGATTGCTATATAACTAAACATATTGAAGCTATTGTATGTTGGATTGTTGCATAAATCTATAAAGTAAATTACATTATAAGTATTTATTGTTTGATGGATTTACTTACTCATAAATTGGAATATTTTGTAGTAAAATTATGATGGAAAATCTATAAAAGCTACAATATATTCACATAAGATGATGGAATAGCATATATAGGAAAGTTATTTGCAATAATTATAATTTTTTGGTTATTTATCTCTTATCTTTGCTATTATGTTAGATAGTTTTACATGATATATTGCAACATTATTAAAATTATTAATATATGCGGTAAAAATACATTATTGAGAAGATAATGATTTATTGTTTTTCTTATATCTATATCTCAAAAGTTTTGTAATATGATAAAGCTACAAATACCAAATAAAACAAAAACTCTATGCCATATATCTACCGCATAAAAACCAATAATTATGATAGGATAGAGAAAATAATTGTTTATATTATATTGATTTTTTGTTACACTAAATCTCAAAATAAATAGGGATTTTAAAGAAACACAAAAAATACAAATAAGGTGCAATATCAAGTAAAAGATTACAAAAGCTAGGTTAATAGTATAACTATATCAAAAAAAGATATAGTAAAAAATTTCAAAATAAGCTTTTAAGGTGTTATTCCCTTTTAAATTTTATGATATTACTAATAATTTGCTTGTATAGTCTTAT
>JARHZY010000016.1 GCA_029264655.1 Helicobacter sp.
TTTTTATTATTTTCAATCAATGTAATATTAATAAATTTATATAGTATGATACTAAGTATTATCCACATAAGAAATACAACAAATAAAACCCCTAAAACAAACAATCCTATCATTTATGCCACCTTTCTAGAATATGTATAGAAGATTAAAAGTATAAACTTCATTGATATTTGCTTCATTATTATTATCACATAGGCTTAAAGTAAGCATTTGTGCTAATGCTCCACCTAGTGAATGTCCTACTATATTTAAGCTTTTAGATTCTATCATAGCAGGATATTTTATTTTGCATTGATTGTAGAATTTTAGCATATCCTCATATTGTCCTTGTGGGATAGAGCTTAGCACTAATCTTGTATCTGCTTTTAAATCTCCTGTATCATCAGGTTTTGTGCCTCTAATAGCAAAAATATAATTTACATAGCCATATTTATTTGTATAACTAACTTTTTTAGTGTTTGTATGAGTTTGTTTTCTTTTTTCTCCAAAGAGAGTAGCAGAGAATCCCGAATCTGTATTTGGTTGATGGATTAATAAATCATATCTCTCAAAGAATCTTTTTGCTTGAAGTGGGGCAAATTCGCCTTTGAGTTCGTCATCAAATATCCAACCCGTATCTTTAACTTCGTAACCTTTATAGGCAATATCAAGTATGTTTTGCATGGTAATAATTTTATCACTATCTTTGAATCTTTTCCCCTCAAAATGAAAATATCCATAAGCAGCCATAGCTAATTCAGCGTTATCTTTTAGTTTTTTAATTTGTTCTTTATTGTTCATTATTTATTCCTTAAAAAGTAAATCCCTTTTGAAATATCTACATTCCACAGAAGTTTTCCAACTTATTCTAAAATCCATATTGCCTTCATCGCCAAATAATCGAGGATAATAGACAATCCAACTCGGAGCGAATTCAATATTAGCGATATTATCTATAGAAAAAATTTTATTATTATTGTCTTTCAAGTCTGTATAAGCACGCAAAACTATGCCATCTTTGTATGTTGCGTTTTTAAGAAAGACATATTCATCTCCCAGTTTTAATCCAAAATATCCCAAAATCTTATTGTATTTTTCTTCACTATTTGGCAAGTCATTAATCTTGCATAGCCTTCTAAACTCCCAATAATTAGGCTGTATCCACCAAAATGGCACAAAGCCAATAGGGATACCTATAAAATAGATTCCAACGCAGATAATAAAGGTTAGAATAATCTTTTTAGGTTTAAAAAACTTTTTCATTTATGCCACCTTTCTAGATTCTATAAACTCTTTAGAATCTCTTTTTACATTAAAAGGAATAGTTCCTATACATTGATTATAAAATAAAAGCATATCAAAATATTGTTTTTTAGGGATACCACTTATAACAAGTTTTGTATCAGCTCCTATATCACCATTGTTATTTTTCTCTGTGCCACGAATGGCTAAGATATAATTGATATAGCCATATGTAGCAATATAACTTTTTTCTTTTGTTTTACTATCAATTTGTTTTCTTTTTTCTGCAAAGAGAGTTGCAGAAAAGCCAGATTCTCACTATATCTTAGGATATTTATATTTGTTTATTTGTATAATGGAGCATGGGATTTTATTACAAATAATGTTAGCAATATATTATTTTATTTTAAATAAGACTATTTTCTCTCTATCGCTTATTCCAACAATATTTTTTTGCTTATTATCCTTGTGCGATAAAGTTTGGCTCTATGTTTTGCATTGCAAATGGATTTGCATTTTGCATTGGCATATTGCCTGCATCTTGATTGATGGTGTTTGCTAAGTTATTTGCATGTGGTTGTGATTCTTGAGTGGCAAATGGACTTGGCATGTTTGTTTCTGGTATTTGTTGCGGTATGCCTAATGGATTGACTTGTTGCATTTTTTGATCATTAGGGGCTGTTTGCTGGAGCATAGCAGCAAGTGGATTTATTGGGTTGTTGGCATTATTATCCATTTTTTGTGTAGGATTTTCTTGCGATACTTGTTTGCTCTCCTTTGTTTGAGATTCTTGTTTAATAGAGAATTTATCAAGCTCCTCTTGATTAAGCTGTTTGCCTTTATCAGCGGCATCAAGCATTTTTTCATATTTTTTCATCTCTTTTGCTTTTGCTGCCATTTTTGCTGCTTCTGCCTCTGCTTTTAATGTTTCTTCATCTTTATTTGCTTCCGCTTCTGCAGCAAGCTTTGCCTCTCTTTCATTAATGATTTTTTCATATTTATTACTTAAAGATTCAGTAGCCAAATCATCTTGATAAGCATTCATTGCTTTATTGGCATCTGCTTTAATAGATTCTATTGTTTTATGTGTTGTGCTATCGCCTTTTGGATAAAACTCAAGTGCATTTTGCACAGGAACAATATTATCGCCTAAACGCATAAGCGGTGTACCCTTGTCGTAGATAATGCTTTGGACTTCGCCTCTACCAATACGCGTTTCATCATATTGTTTTGTTATGGGATTAAGGTTGTAGTGTGCTTTCACTTGATAACTACCGGGCTCTACAATATTTCCTTTAGAATCTTTGCCATCCCAACTAAAATCAATATAACCTTGTTGTCCATCTTTATCGGTTAAAGACATAGTGTGTACAATTTCATTACTTGGACTTAGAATCTCAATGACAGGACTACCTTGCGTAGCATCAATTTTATTATCAAAATATAGACTAAAATGGTTTTCACCACTTCCAGCAACATTTAAACCCATAATATCAGTTTCTGCTATTTTTCCTATCATAGCAACTGCATTAAGTGTATTAGCTTTTGCCCCTTGTGTTGTTGCATGTGTATTTTCTTCCATACCCATATTTAGCATTTCAAGTGATTTTTTCATATCTTTTTGAAAATCTTGTAATGCCTTATTGGTTTCTTGCGATGCTTTCATGGCTTGGGCTACTTCTTTCATCGTTTTCTTATTTTCTTCTTGCATTTCCACTTGCGTAAGCTGTGCAGTTTGCGTAATAATTTTATCAGTTTCCATAGGAGAAGTAGGATCTTGATTTTTTAATTGCTCTAAAAATAGCTTCATGAATGCATCTTTATCTAAGCCATTTGCAATCTGTGTTGTTTCTTTCTTTTTTTCTCTTGCCGCTGTTGAGCCTGTTACTTCACCTAAATCAATTGCCATTTTCTGTCCTTTGTAATCCTAAATATTCCTTTAAAATTTCCAATACGCTAGCAAATATTGTTCCGTATTAAAATAACAATAAATTAATATGATATATAAGAATTTTATTTTTAAAAGAGGTGGTAAAGTGATTTTTTAATGCTAGCTAAATAATCAATATAATTATACTCTCAAATTAATGGCACTAAAAAACAAAGCATAAAAAAATAGAAACAAACTAAGAGACTTTTTTACATAAAGATAATACCATAACAAGTAATCTAAAAGTTAGAATCTAAACTAATATTTTAGAATATATATAAAAAATAGCTTGTAATATTTAATATAGATATAGAGAAAATATGCATAAAACATAAAAGAGTAGCAACTGATGCTTTTAATGTAGCTATATTGTTGTTTGGTATTATATATTATAAAGCCCTTAAACTAATACTTTTAGATTTATATTAAAGAATAAATACTACCTTCTTATATTTACTCTTTCATATTCATATTATTTATAGATTGCGGGTATCATAAATTACATAGAATCTTATTTTTACATAAGTTTATCTTGTGGGCAAAAGACGTTGCAGACGCTCTTCTTCTTGTGCTTTATAAAGAGTGGCACATCCTTTTGCAAGTTCGCGAATTTTTAATATATAATCCTGCCTCTGGGCAACAGAGATAGCTTTGCGGGCATCAAGCACATTAAAAAAATGACTTGAAAGCATCGTATAATCATAAGCAGGTAATGGTAGGTTGGCGAGTAGGCATTTTTTTGCTTCATTTTGGGCTTGCTCAAAGCTTGTAAAAAGAAAAGCTGTATCTGCAACTTCAAAATTATACTTAGAAAACTCATATTCCCCTTGTAAATGCACATCAGCATAACGCATATTTTCATTCCATGCAATATCAAATACAGACTCTACCCCTTGAATATACATAGCAAGACGTTCTACACCATAAGTAATTTCTACACTAACGCTTTCACATGCAATACCCCCAACTTGCTGAAAATAGGTAAATTGTGTTACTTCCATACCATCAAGCCACACTTCCCAACCAAGCCCCCATGCTCCAAGTGTAGGAGATTCCCAATTATCTTCTACAAAGCGAATATCATGAGAGTCTATATGCAACCCTAATGCTTCTAAGCTTTGTAAATATAGCTCTTGAATATTATCTGGTGAGGGTTTAATTAAAACTTGAAATTGATAATAACTGCCAAGTCTGTTTGGATTCTCTCCATAACGTCCATCTGTGGGGCGACGCGATGGTGCTACATAGGCAGTAGCCCATGGTGTTTTATCCAAACTTCTTAATAGTGTCGCAGGGTGGAATGTCCCGGCCCCAGCAGGTATATCATAGGGTTGTAAAAGCACGCAACCTTTTGTATTATTAAAAGTGGCATTTGCCCAAAATGTTTGTAATTTTAATAAAATCTCTGAAAAAGTGAGCATAAATAAACCTCTTATCATGAAAATAATCTCATTAGGATAGCCAAAGAATGTGAAGTTTGATTGTTTTGTAATATAAAATTATAAGAAGTTGTTAAGAAAATATATATGCATTAAAGGTTATGCTATAATTACACTTTATGAGAGGAAAGATATGCGATTATATGTTGTGATAGGTTTGTATTTCATGATTGCTATGTTCTTTTTTTCTATGCATGCAAAAAATATGCAAGCAAATCTTACAGAATCTGAACGTAAAAATGCAATTGTTGCTTGTGCAAATGCACATTTAGAATCTTGTGAGTTGCTACTTAATGATGGTGTGCCAGATATTAAATTATGTAATGTCCGCACAGAATGTGAGTTTGTAGGGTGGCTTTATATTCAAGTGCAAAATTATACACAATCACTCCCATATTTAAAAAAAGCTTGTGATAATAACCATAAAGATGGATGCGATAAACTTGGCTTTAGCTACCAACGATTAAATAATTATAAAAAAGCAAGAAAATATTATAAGATAGCATGCGATAAGGCTAGTATGAGCGGATGCTATAATCTTGCTATGTTGTATTATGATGGTTTGGGTGTGCGGCATAGTTATGAAATGGCAAATATGCTTTTTCAAAAAATATGTGATAAAAATGAAGGAATTGGTTGTTTGCAACTTGGTATGTCTTATACAAACGGATACGGTGTAATACAAAATCATGAAAGTGCGCGTACATATTTTGAAAAAGGTTGCCTACTTGGGAATAATGAAGCTTGCAGCTTTCTTGATGTATCTATGCAAAACGATGGTATAGACGAAGTAAAAGAAGAATAATGTATTTTTGGCTTTAAAAATCATAGATATTTTTTAAAGCATTAAAAATGAGATTTAAAACTAAAGAATATAGTATTATTTTTATGCTTTGTAAAAAAAATATATATTTACTCAAAAACTCCACACAAACATGATACAATACAAAACAAATTATTGAATGCATTGAAATGTGATAAGTATAGAAAAGGAATATAATGAGTAATGCTATTGAAAAGATTGTAAAAGTATTACAAGGTGGTGCAGTGCAGGTTGCACACTTGTTGCAAAAAAGAGATGTAAAATATAGTAATCAAGCAAATGCTAGTGGCGATAATCAATTGCAGGTTGATATTCTTGCAGATAGGCTTTTTGCAGATATTTTAAGTGAATTACCTATTAAGGGTTTTGCAAGTGAAGAGCAAACAGAAGCTATTATGTTAAAACCAAACCATTATATACAAGATAATGAAGCAGATTCTATAAACTTACAATCTTTACTTGTTGCTTATGATCCGCTTGATGGCTCATCGCTTATGGATAGTAATTTAACAATTGGTAGTATTTTTGGAATCTATGCTCATGAGTTTCAGGGCACAAAACTCATTGCTTCTTTATATTTTTTATATGGACCGCGTTTAGAAATGGTGGTAACTAAAGATTCTAAAAGCATGCATTATCTCTATGATTATACAAAGCATGCATGGGAATTTATACAAATATTGCAGCTACAAGATAAAGGCAAATTAAATGCTCCCGGCGGCACGCAGAAACATTGGCATTCTAAACATAAACAACTTATAGAAAGCTTTTTTGCACAAGGGTATAGATTGCGTTATAGTGGTGGTATGGTGGCAGATTTACATCAGATTCTGTGTAAGGGAGGCGGTATTTTTAGTTATCCTGCTACTACAGATTCAAAAAAAGGTAAATTACGCAATCTTTTTGAAGTATTTCCCTTTGCTTATATTTTTGAATGTGCTGGCGGTATGGCAACAAATGGCACAAAACGTTTGCTAGATATCCATACAGAATCTATCCATGCAAGCACACCATGTTTTTTTGGCAGTCAATATGAAATGAAATGTGTGCAACAGGCATATAACATATAAAATGTAACAACGTGAGATCAACATAAAGAATACTAAGATTCTCAATCTATTGGAGTAGTATGCAACATATAGCAGAACAGAACGAATATGATGAAGTTATAATTATTGGCGAGCAAACACAGCAAATAAAGATTAATGAAAATTATACCAATAAAAGCGACAATACACAAACATTAGAATCTACAGAAACGACACAATGTGTTTTTGTTTTTGCATATAAAGAAAGCATATATAGTAAGGCATTATATAGTATCCTTATACGCTTACTTTATGATATGGTAGAAAATATCCAATTGCATTCTATATTTTATAAGGATAACAAGGTTGGAGTATTTGAGCTTTATATACAAGCAGATGCCACTAGTATATTAACTTTTGCAAATTATCTCGCACAATCTTTACCGCTAGGGCTTGATTTTACTTTTAAAGAAGTAAAACCCCTTCAACACGATACTTTTATACTCGCAAATAATGAGAGTGCTATACATATTAGCAAAGCCCACAACATAGCAGCAACTAAGTATGTTATGCAAGATACTCCAAATAACCTTCTTTTACCAAATGTTGCTGAATTGCATGCTTTGCTTGATAATGCAAATGTGGCATATTGTAATATTGCACCCTTTGTGCATATTGATACATGCCATATTCCTACACTAGAATATAATATTACGCAACAACAACCAATAAATGGTGAGTTTATACAAACATTAGCCAACACGCTTATGCAGCAGCATGCAATTACTTTGCAACGCAATAATACTGCTTTTACGCTTTCAATGCAACCACCATGCGGTAATATACAATATGGGTTACCCTTTGTTTTATTTAGCACGCTTGATGTCGCCCAGAGTTACTTACGTCTAAGTGAGGGGCAAAAAAGTGTGCTTGCAAGCTTTGAAAAGCCATTTGTAAAAACACAATGCAAAGAGGTGTTTGCAAGTGAATTTTATACTCATGCAGTTTTTGCTGGTTTGTCTCATGATATTATCGTGCTTTTATTGCTTACTTATTTGCAAGACAAGCATGAAATAAACTATCTTTTCTATTCCCAACTCTCAAATGATTTAGAATCTAAAGATCACATTCCATTGCTATGTTACACTGATGCTTATCCATGTATTGATAATATATTAAGATATACTTATAGCGTAGCAGAACACATTTATATAAGTCATTTACAAACACATAAAAATTTATTATCTTTGCTTACTTATAACCATACAACACATGCACGTTTTATTGCTTTTCTTTCAACACAACACAATACTGCCTTTTTATTGCAAAATCTACAGCATACACAATCACCTTTACAACAGCTTCTAGAGATTACTTTTTCTACTGATTTATATACACATTTAAGAACACTATATGGCTATACAAATGGCGATAAACTCATTTATAATTTTGCCCAAGCAAATAAGGCAATTGTGGCTAAATGGCAATTGCAAAAAGAAGAGTTAGAAGCTCTTGGCATTGCTACTATAGTGCCCTATACAAATAATAAAAAAATAGAACACAAAGAAACAAATAATTTGCTTGATATATATGGGCTTATTGCAAAAATTTTAGATATAGATACACATTTACTTTTTGAGGCAAATCGTTGTGTGCGTGATAGGGGACCGCGTATTGACTATAAACTTATACGGCAGGATAATACCATTATGCTTGATTATGCTCGATTATTGCGTAGTGTTATGAGTTTTCAGCTTGCAGGTGTAGAAAAAGAACTCCTATGTTATGGAGTTGTTGATTCTTTGGCAGAATTTATTGGCACATTGGCAGGTGATATGCTGCTAAATTATGGAATACAAGAAGTATTTGTATGTGGTGATTTACTGCTTGAGCAATGTTTTCTTGATAAGATTATAAAAGCCATTCCCAAAAATATGCATGTTATGTTCCCACAAATAGATGGCACAGATTATTTGGATTGATATGGTTATTTTAGGTATTGACCCGGGTAGTAGAAATTGTGGTTATGGAGTTATTAATATTGCGCAAAAAAAAGCTACATTGCTAGATGCTGGTATTATAAAGATTGAAACGCGGAATCTACAAACACAAATTGTAGAATTTGTTGAGGGTATTGATTTAATTTTGAAACATTATGCAATTGATGAGGTTGCAATGGAAGATATTTTTTATGCTTATAATCCAAAAAGTGTAATTAAATTGGCACAATTTCGTGGTGCGATTAGTTTGAAAATTCTTCAGGATTTAGGCAATTTTGCAGAATATACGCCATTGCAAGTTAAAAAATCATTAACAGGCAATGGTAAAGCAGATAAAAAGCAAGTTGCCTATATGGTAAAGAATCTTTTAAGATTGCAATGTGATATTAAACCACTTGATATTAGCGATGCACTTGCAGTAGCTTTAACACATGCACAAGCACTTCGATATGGTGGATAAATATTAGTCTACCAGTATAGCACTATACTAAATATTTTACAAATACTATGAATAATAAGATTAGAATATTTGCTACATTTTTTTATGATGATACCCTAATTTATTGGGTATAAAAGTAACAAACATTGATTTTTAATTGATTTCATCGCCAATAAGTTGCATTTTTTTGAAATTAAGACTATATTAAGCTAACCCAATGTTATATAGATGGTAAGAAAAGGAGAACAAGATGCATAATATAGATAATGATAAAGCGTTTGTCAATCAATTATTTAAGCCTAATCGCGAATTTGCACGCACCACACGTATAAAAAATATGTGTGAATATGAGGATTTGTGTTATGAGGCGGAGTCTGATTATGAGCAGTTTTGGGCTAATAAAGCAAAAGAAAAGATTCATTGGTTTGCCCCATTTACACGTGTTTTGAATGATGATAATGCACCATTTTATAAATGGTTTGAGGGAGGTAAGCTTAATGTATCCTATCAATGTGTTGATAGGCACTTAAAGGAAAAAAAGAATAAAGTGGCTATTATTTTTGAAGGTGAAATGGGTGATTATAAGGTAATTACCTATCGTAAGCTTTATACTGAAGTCAATAAGACTGCCAACCTTTTAAAAAACCATTTTGATATTAAAAAAGGTGATAGAGTGGTACTTTATATGCCTATGATACCAGAGGTTGCTATTGTAATGCTTGCATGTGCTAGAATTGGTGCGATACATAGTGTTGTGTTTGGTGGTTTTAGTCCCGAAGCATTACGTGATAGAATCCAAGATGCAGAAGCAAAGCTTGTTGTTACAGCAGATGGGGCTTTTAGAAAAGGGAAGTCTTATATGTTGAAACCGGCAGTAGATAAAGCATTGGAAAATAATGCTTGTCCGAGTGTAAAAAAAGTGCTTGTTGTAACACGCAATAACGAAGATATAACATATGTGAGAGGGAGAGATTATTCCTATAATGAAATGGTTACACATGAAAGCAGTAATTTTGCTCCAGAACCTATGGATTCAGAAGATCCATTATTCTTACTTTATACAAGTGGTAGCACAGGGAAACCAAAGGGCGTGCAACATAGCAGTGCAGGTTATATTCTTTATGCACAAATGACTATGGAATGGGTGTTTGATATTAAAGATTCAGATAATTTCTGGTGCACTGCCGATGTTGGTTGGATTACAGGACATACATATTTAGTATATGGTCCTTTAGCATGTGGGGCTACAACAATTATTTATGAGGGAACGCTTGCTTATCCAAACTATGGGCGATGGTGGCAAATGATAGAAGAATATATGGTGGATAAATTTTATACTTCACCAACTGCCATTCGTATGCTCCATTCTCATGGAGAACATGAGCCACAGCACTATGATTTAAGTTCATTAAAGGTATTAGGCACTGTGGGTGAGCCTATTAATCCAACAGCATGGAAATGGTTTTATGAAGAAATTGGTGGTGGTAAATGTCCCATTGTTGATACATGGTGGCAAACTGAAACAGGTGGCAATATGATTACACCGCTACCCGGTGCAACACCAATTCGCCCTAGTTGTGCGACTTTGCCATTACCCGGCATTATTGCAGAGGTATTGCATGAGGATGGCACACCTGTGGCTCCCGGAGAGCAAGGTTTATTATGTATTACCAAACCATGGCCATCTATGATTAGAGGGATTTGGGGTGATTCAAAACGATATGTTGAAAGTTATTTTACACAAGTAAAAAAAGATGGCAAGCCGGTATATTTTTCTGGTGATGGGGCAATTATTGATGAGCAAGGTTATATTACCATTACTGGAAGAACTGATGATGTTGTAAATGTGAGTGGTCATAGAATAGGCACTGCAGAAATAGAATCAGCTATTGCTAAACATCCTAGTGTTGCTGAAAGTGCCTGTGTGAGTAGGTTGGATACTATTACAGGTGAAAGCTTGTTTGCGTATATAGTATTACATGATGGGGTTGTGGATAATACTGCTGAAGAACTTGAGATTATGAAAGAAATTAATCGTATTCTAAGTAAAGAAATTGGAAATATCGCCAAACTTGGAGCAGCATTATTTGTGCCCGGACTTCCCAAAACAAGAAGTGGTAAAATTATGCGTAGGATTTTGAAAGCAATCGCTAGAAATGAGTCTGTTACACAAGATACAAGCACACTAGAAGATCCACAGATAGTGGAAAAAATTATTCAGATTGCACAAAGTGCTGAATAAATAATATAAAGATATGATTATTTTTCTGTTTTCATTAAATTATAAATTAATGAAAATGGATAATATTGATACTATTTGTCTTAGTGTAATTAGGATAAGTGCTTAATATGTAGGGATTATTATAAATAGGCTTATATTATACAATATTGCTTAAGAAAGTTAAGATTTTACTTTTTGGCGCAAAATTGATAAGTCATCTTATACCATATAATATAGGGATATACTTTTTGATTTTTTACCTATCACATTGTAGTGGCTTGGTTATCAAGGTTCTATACATAAATATATTTTATTATCATATAATTTTATATAAATCAAGAATATATCCTATGTCTTACTTTAAAAAAAAGTAATTGCTTGATTGGTTTAATCAATTTTATTCATTTTTTATGTTTATTAATATAACTATAAAGGTTTTATAAGAGCAAATAAAAATATATGGCTTTTCCAATAATAACTAAGTATTTTGCTAAACAATAGCAGATTTCTTGCAATATGATATATAGCTTAACATTAAGAGATGGTGTAAGCATAAAAAAATTACAGCAATGCAACATGTTATTTGCAATTTTTATTGACATAGCTTTGATTATGTGGAATATATAAGCAAGAATATGTTAGAAAATATACAAAACTATAGATTCTATATAGTAATAATATAACAAGATTTACTTATTTAATTTATCAATAACACTCATGCATATTATGTAAAACTTGTAAAATTAAGGATTTGTGTGCTTTATATTCGAATATTGCATTTATTATTATCTAATTTTATACACAAAATGCTTATTAAAGAATAACCAATAAATAACCCAGAATAATATCCATATCACAATATTTTATGAGGATATATCTTTTGAAAATAATATATTAATACAAAATATAGTTGCTGCCATGCAATCTATTTGGCATATTGATAATATTTGAGCTTTTTAATTAAATTATTATGATACAACAAAGCTTGATATATCGTATTTGTATGTTTATGGATTTTAGTTGCTACAAAGATTCTGTGCTATCTATACTTCTCTGCAAAACCCACACCAAAAAAATAATGCAATTAGTCATAATTTCTAGAATTACTGAATAATAATATTTTTCTTAGTAACCTGAATAGTAAAAAAAGTTACTAACACTTATTATATAAAAAAAATACCTTACAATTATTTATTAGCACTACAACAAAAATATAACACAATAATTTTATATAATATACCAAATACACAAAAGCTAAATAATACAATTAGCTTACAAAATTTTATAAATCATTATAAAAGTGATAAGCTAGTGTAAAATAAAATTTATAGTTTATTTAAAGTAAAAAGAATAATATTTTAATTGTGCTGGATTATTAAAAGATAAGAGTATTATGCTTACACTTGGATAAAACTAATAGAAATATGGCTAACATAAACTATGGTAAAATGCTAAATATATACAAGAAATTAAATAAAGATAACATATTGAGTGCAAATATCAATTAAATAGCCACAAATAACAAAATAATGTGTAAGAATTGTTTGTAAATAGAAAACAAGAGTTATTAAATTATCTCAATAGAACAATAATGTTATACTATCCTAATGAGTTTAACTTTTTTTGATAATTTTATACTTTAGTTTAAATAGCTCTATAAATAATTGAATGATATTTTTTTATGCCAACGGAATTTATACAATTCATATAAGCAAGACACAATAAGTGTTGCCATTGCAATTTTTATAAAAATAATATTAATAGTCCCCTTATTAAATAAGGAGATTCTGTTATGTTTATTGTTATATATCTTATGGTTTAATAAACAAACCATTCGCGTTTCAATTTATTAAGTGTATCAATTTCTTTTTTTAAGGCGGTAACATGCTCATCAACTGCCACAAATAAACTCATATTTAAATGTTCAGGCATATCTAAACTCCCTCGTTTAATCATAATGTAATCTTCAAGACTAATCTTTGCCATATTTAAAGCAATAGTAATTTCTTGTTGAATATTTTCAATATTCCTAATGATTTGGTTAATGCGTTCAAACATATTTTCTCCTCAGCATAGAATCTTTTTATATTGTAACAAGTTTTTGTCAAATATTACTTTTATGTTTTGTGAAAACCCGCCTGAATTAAATCATGCACATGGATTACCCCCTCTAAAACATTATCTTTTGTAAGAATGGGCAATATTTGTATTTTTGAATCTTCAATAGTTTTTAATGCTTCAAATGCAAGCATATTGCTATCATAAAGCACTTTTGGATTCTTTGTGGCATATATGAAAGCATTGGCATTTAAGCTAAAATCTTTATCAAACATAGCACGGCGTAAATCCCCATCACTCAAAACCCCAAGTAATTTGTTTGCAGAATCTACAAAAAATGCATTGCCCAAACGACCATTTGTCATAACACTGATTGCATCACGTAAATTACACTTAGTATCTAATGTTGGGAGATTCTGTGTGTGCATAATATCACCAACTTTAATAAATAATTCACGCCCCAAGCTACCTCCGGGATGGAAACATGCAAAATCACTTTTACTAAAAGCTCTTGCACGCATCAAACATACCGCAAGCCCATCACCCATAGCTAGTGTTAGTGTAGTTGAAGTTGTAGGAGCAGTTTGTATTGGGCATGCTTCTTTTTCTATTATTAAAGGTAAGAAAAAATCGCCAAGCATAGACATTCTTGATTCTCTTGCTTTTGACATTGTAATAATTGGTAAGCCCATACGTTTAATATGGGGTAAAATCGCAATGATTTCTTCACTCTCACCACTATAACTAATTGCTAGGACGCAATCATATGGTTGCAATACCCCTAAATCACCATGCATAGCTTCTGTTGGATGTAAAAATATGCTTGGTGTGCCAGTGCTTGAAAGTGTGGCTGCAATTTTTTGTGCAACAAGTCCACTTTTGCCTACACCTATAAGCACAAGTTTGCCCTGCAAATTCAAAATACTTTGCACAATAGAATCTAAATCACTTAAATCTCCATTATATGTTAAAAGTGCATGCCCTTCATCACGCAATGTTTGCATAAAAATAGCTTGAAAATTATGAATTTGCATTGATACCCTTTTTTCTATGTTATTAAATGTAGTATTGTTATTAAAAATAGATTCTAGCACATTTTATAAGCAATTTTTATAATATATGCTTTTTCTCTATAAAATCCATACTAGATATGATTTTATCCATTTATAGAAAACTATAAAATATTATATGCTTTTGTGGATTTCTTGTATAATTTTAATAGCTTAAGTATAAGATAGCATATTGGCAATCGTTTTTTATAAAATATAATATCTATTTTTTCATTTTATCTTGGCTTTATGTAGCTTAAAACTTTAGCTCATTCTGTTACAATACATACATCGATAAGGTGTTGTTGTGTGTGCTTATTACATGCCATATTGCCATCTGCAAAAATAATGCTTTCTGTAGGCAATAGCCTAGCAAGTTCTTGAGGTGCATATATACAATGTGGAAAATGTTGTAAAGTATGGAGTAATTCTAAATCTTGTTTATATCTAATACGAATGATAGGAATAAGTCCAAGATTATAACTAAATGCTACAAGTGTATCCATATGTATTTGCAAAGCCCTTCTATCACTTTCTTTTATTGTGAGCGTGCATGCATTATTATAAAATTCTTGCTCTTTATTGTCTTTTAATACTCCGTTGTATGAATGTCTAAGCTCTTTGACGTAATTATCTTGTATAATCTGCGTTACAATATATGCAACATCAGAATCTAAAAGCAAAGGATTAGATTCTAATGTGTGTTTGCATTGAATATATGCATATAAATATGCTATATCTAGAATAATCATATCTGCCCCACCAATTGCTGTTTCTAGAATCTGATACACATCAATAAAAGCACTATAATGTATAATAAATGCTGGGAGTAGTCGCCTTAACATGCTAAGATAATCAAATGTGTTTATGTATTATTGCTGCTTGTTGTCTAAATGGCAGTCATCAATAAGCACGCACAAAATCTCTGGATCAATTTCTATATTATGTTCTAATGTGCTTGTTTGGAGTATTTTTGACAATGCTTCTATATTGCTATAAAGGGCTTTTTTGGGTGCAATCTTTCTTTTTAATGTTTCATATAGATGAGTTTTATCA
>JARHZY010000036.1 GCA_029264655.1 Helicobacter sp.
CCATAATCTTGTATTTGTTGTGCTAGTGCTTTTGCTAAAAGTTCTGCAGTCTGTGGGTTTTCTAGCACTTTTGCAGATTGCAGATAAAATGCAGTGTGGTTACCACTACTAAGGAGAAAATGCCCTTCAAGTAAAGCATTATGTTGCCTATAAATAGATTCTATATCTAATGTCATTTTATACCTTCATTATTTCTTCTTCTTTTATTTTAACCATATTATCAATTTTTTTAATATGTTCATCTGTAATTTTTTGAATCTCATCAACCCCTTTTTTACTTTCATCAAGCGTAATTGTTTTTTCTTTTTCAAGTTTCTTTATAGAGTTGTTAGAATCTTGTCTGATATTACGCACTGCAATCTTTGCTTTTTCGCCCATAGCCTTTGCTTGTTTGGCGATTTCTTTGCGTTGTTCTGAGGTCATAGGTGGGAAAAATAGCTTAATACATTCGCCATCAGCATTTGGATTTACCCCTATATTTGCTTCTTGTATTGCTTTTTCTATTTCTTTAAGGAGAGGCTTTTCCCATGGATTAATAATGATTGTTGTCGCATCCTGTGCTATTACGCTACCTACTTGTGCGAGTGGTGTTGGTGTGCCATAGTAATCAACACGCACATTATCAAGGATACTTACGCTTACGCGTCCGCTACGCAATGTTGCAAAATCTTTTTGTAAGGCTTGTAGGCTTTTTTGCATATGTTCAGTTGTATTCTTGTAAATATCTTGCAACATTATTTATCTCCTTGTGTGGTTGCTGGTATTTCTTGCGTTGGTAGTTGCCCGTTTAATGTAGGTGTGCTTAAGGGCAATTGTGCTTGTGGAGTAAGTTTTGGTTGTGTATCTTGTAGAAGTGGGCTAGAAAGAGGCACAGCATTATCTGTTGGAGTTAGAGGTAATGCTTTTGGAATCTCTACGCCATCAAGCACGCTTGTGCTACGACTTGATTTTGTATTATATAAATAGCCTAATGTTATGGTATTGACAATAAAAAGAAAACCTAAAAGCATTGTAATTTTTGCCATAAAATTTGCCGGACCTTTTGCCCCAAATAGGCTTTCATTACTTCCACTATAGGCACCTAAGCCCATGCTAGAACTTTTTTGTAACAACACAACTATAACAATAGCTATAGTGAGTATAATTTGTAAGACAATTAAAAAACTTGTCATTAAAACTCCCTAAATTAAAATTTTAGTATTAAATTAAAAATTATAAAAGTATGCATTATAGCAAAAAAATGCCAAATAACCTTTAATTTTATAAAAAGATTCTATTCTCTTTGAACATTATGTAATACTATGATTAAGAATCTTTATTATGTAATTTTAAAGATGAAATAATTCGATTTATTTTAAGTTATAATACTATATCTTTAAAGAGAAGGGTTGTTATGAAAATATTTAGTTTTGACATCGGTATATCAAGTATAGGTTGGGCATATATACAACAAGATAATGATACAATAGAGCTAAAAGATTGTGGTGTTAGGATTTTCACAAAGGCAGAAAATCCAAAAACAGGTGCATCTCTAGCACTTCCTAGACGAGAAGCAAGGGGAGCAAGAAGGAGATTAGCACGCAGAAAAGATCGTTTAAATGCAATTAAACAGCTTATTTGCAAAGAGTTTCAATTGCAACTTGGCGATTATTTAAGTAAAGATGGAGTATTACCAAACGCATACAAAACAACAAAAAATACAAAAAGCCCCTATGAGCTTAGATACTTAGCATTAAGCCAAAAGCTAGAGCCTAACGAATTTGCAAGGGTGATATTGCATATAGCAAAGCATAGGGGATATGGCAATAAGCATGCAAGAGATGATGAAAGCGATAAAGAAAGCGGCAAGATTAAAAAAGCAATTAAAGTAAATGAAAATGCACAAGCTACATATTTAAATATCGCTGAATATTTATTGAAACAATACTACACCACACTATTATCTAACACAAAAGTAGCATTGAATGATATTATAAACAATGATATTGATTATAGCAAGTCTAAAAAGAAAGATTCTGTAAATAATGAAATAGAATCAACCATTAAAGGAGAAAAATTTGCACTAACACTTTGTAATGATTTTATAGAAACAACTATAAAGCAAAGGCTATATCCAAGCATAGAAAAATATATACTCAAAGAATGCTATAGCAAAGCAGAATCTCATAATAT
>JARHZY010000082.1 GCA_029264655.1 Helicobacter sp.
CCTATGATTTCTTTACAACAATAGTCCAATCTACATGATTGAATTGTAAAGAATTCATAAGAATATGTCCCCTTTCTTTAATATAGTTTGCACTTTTTGCAACATTTTCATGTGCTCCTTTTTCAAATAAGAATATACCAACTTCACCGCTACTTAATTGCGTTTCTAGTAGTTCTCCCATTTTATCATAAAAATCATTTTTTAAATGACGCAAATCAAATCGTTTCATCATATAACCTTTTAGAATCTATCTATCAATTTCACCTAAGATAATATTACTATTTCCTATAATTGTAATAACATCAGCTAAATAATGCCCGGGCAATAAAGCCTCTAATACTTGCAAATGATAAAAGCTCGGTGCTTTTATTTTTACCCTATGTGGGTATGGATTGCCTAATGAGCTAATAAAAAAACCTAATTCTCCTTTTGGTGATTCTGTTGGTGCATATACTTCTCCTTTTGGCGGTCTCATACCTTGAGTTACAAGCACAAAATGTTGCATAAGTGAATAATTTTGTGTCATCACATCTTCTTTTGGTGCAGAGATATATTGTGGAGCATGTGCCATAAGATTTGTATCTGAACTAGCATATAGTTGCATAGCTTGTTTAATAATCGCACATGATTGAAAAACCTCCTCTGTATAAAGTACATAGCGACCATAGCAATCGCCACTATCAGTATAAGGCACACTAAAATCCAATTCATCATAAATTTCATAAGGTTCTTCTTTGCGAATATCATAGGCAATCCCAGAACCACGCAACATAACACCGCTAAGACCATAATTTTGTGCCATTTCTTTGCTAATTTTACCTACCCCCTCTAAACGCATACGCCAAATTCTATTTTTATCTAAAAGTCCCTTAATTAAATTTGTTGTTTCAATAACCTCCTTTAAACAATTATTGATATTATCAAACCAATTTATAGGAATATCAAGTGGAACACCACCTATACGAATAGAATTATGCGTAAGTCTTGCTCCACAATAATCTTCTATCATATCAAGCACATATTCTCTTCCTTTAAATGCATATAAAAATACACTCATAGCACCGACATCAAGTGCATGTGTTGCCATAAAAAGAAAGTGTGAAATAATACGATTAAGCTCTAAAAGGATAGTGCGGATAATTTTAGCACGTCTTGGCACTTCTATGCCTAAAAGTGTCTCAACACTATAGGCAAAAGCATGGTTATTGCTACTTGCAGCTGTGTAATCCATCCTATCTGTTGTTGGCATAAATTCATTATAAATCATATTTTCTGCTAATTTTTCAATACCCCTATGTAGGTAGCCAATATCAGGATAAGCCTTTTTTACAACCTCGCCATCAAGCTCCAAAATTAATCTTAGTTGTCCATGTGCACTTGGGTGTTGGGGACCAAGATTAACAACCATTTTACCTTCATCTTGCTCGAATAAAACATTTTCAAATTGTGTTTGAAGTTTATTGAAATATTGTGCCATATAATACCTCACACTCTTTTATCAAGCACTTTTGGCTTTGTATTTGGGAATTTTTGTAAAATTGGTGGTTTTTGTGCTTCTTGATAACTTATTTCATGCACCATATCACTTGGTGTCGCACCTTTTGGCACTTCTTTGCCAATACGAGAGAAGTTGATACTATCACCTCTATCTATTCTTGCACTATCTCTTTGTTCTGGTCCAACAATCTCTCGATACTCTTTGCCAAAAATTTTATCTACTTCATACCATGAAGCAAACTCATCGCCTTTTAAGGGATAGGTTTTTAAGAGTGGGTTACCTACCCAATCAATAGGCATGAGAATCCTTTTTAGAAATGGATGGTTTTCAAACTTTATGCCAAACATATCATAACATTCGCGTTCGCTCCAATTTGCACATGCAAAAATATTACTCACACTAGGCATACTTTCATCTTCTTTAAGTGTGCATTTAACACGCAACCTGCGACAATTTTTATGTGATTTTTCATGTGAAGTGAGTTGATAAAAAAGCTCAAAAGTACCATTAATAGCAAGATTATCAATAGCACTCATTTCTGATAATATATTGTATTGTAGTGATTTGAGAATTTCTAATGCATGCAATACTTGTTCTTTTGGCACATAAAAGACTGCTTGGTTTATCTCTACATAGCTTTGCAATATAGTAATTTCTTTTTGCAAAATGTCTTGCACATGCTTAAAGGTTGAATTTGTAATTTCAATTTTTGGAGTTGTTATAGGTTGATAAAATCTATCAGTATGATAGACTTTTTTCTGAACATCTTGTTTTTGTGCTTTTTTGCGTATCATTTTCTATCCTCATCTTCCTGAATTATTTTGATAGTTTTTTACTTTTAGTGTATTATTAAGAGTATTGTGCAATAAAATGATGATTCTATATGCAGCACTACCATATACTATTTGGTATTTAACCAGTCCCACATATTCTCCTAACATCAATGCTCCTTGCAATATTTTGCATTTGTCAAATTTTTACTATATTTTTAAATAAGCCTTTTTTGTGTCTTTGTTTTCAGTGCCTTTTCAGAACGAATTTTTTGTTGTAATACCATCATAGCATATTGTAATGTTTCTGGACGCGGAGCACAACCGGGCAAATAAATATCAACAGGTATTATTCTATCTACACCTTGAACTGTTGCATAAGTATTAAACATACCTCCAGTATTAGCACAGCTTCCCATAGAGACAACCCATTTTGGTTCGGGCATTTGATCATAAAGCCTACGAGTAAATTCAGCATGTTTTTTTGTTAATGTTCCAGCAATAATCATAACATCACTTTGTCTAGGACTAGCACGAAAAATGATACCAAATCTATCAAAATCAAATCTTGAGCCACCTGTTGCCATCATTTCAATAGCACA
>JARHZY010000128.1 GCA_029264655.1 Helicobacter sp.
ATATACTATATTTTTAAATCCTTAAGTGCCCTTAAAGCTTGTTCTATTGCGGTATGAGCATATGCACTCCAATCAGAATCTGAATTTGCAATTGCAATATTGCCAAAAGGTTTGCGTGCTTGCTTAATAATTTTTTCACTTTCTTTTTTATCATCATAAAGTGAATTAAAATTATATGCATAACAATGCCCCCAACGATTAAGCGTAATTGCTAAAATATCTTTATCATGCTTAAATCCTGCACCACCAAGCATACCTTGCAATTGTTTTCTTAATATCTCTTCATGTTCTGTAAATGGCATATTAAAAAGTTGGTGTCTCGCAAATCTTGCTTGTTCTCTCGCATCAACTTCTGATCCATCTATCATACCACGATTGAGTGTGGTTGGTGCACTTACCATATGCAAACAAACCGGTTTGTTTGGGTCTCGTGGATGTTTATAAGTGCCTATATCAACTGGGTAATCAAGCTTTGTTCTAGCATAAAACATACGCGGCGAATATATCTCATGCACGCCTAGTTTGATAAACGGCTGCCAATTACGCATAATAATATTTGTATGTATAAGCGGTGTTTTTACGGCTTTGCCAAGAGAATCTTTTTGAATTTGAGACATATCAGGAATAATATAAGGAATCATGCTATTATAATTTGCCATAATAACTTTTTTTGCAAATACTTTATGCAATTTTTTATCTTTACCATTTGCATAGGTTACTATTGCTCCATTTTGCACATTTGCTGCATGTATGGCTGTGCTTTGCAGGCGGATTTTTACATTAGATTCTGGCATATCAAGTTTATTGTAATCAAACATTGCACTTACAATATCTTCTGGACTACTACTTTGTGTAATGTCTGGAATAAGCTTTTTTACCATAAGCCGTGTTATTGTTGCATTACCATCAGGAAAATGATAGATATAGGGTTCGCTTATTTCTGCTTCTGCTTCTTTACTTAATGGTGGGAGTTTAAGATTATCAAAACCGGGGAGAAATGAACCTCGTGCATCTTCACATGAAACAGAATCAATACCTAATGCCAAGAAATCATCTGTCATACCCTCAAAAAATGCAATAGCTATTTCACTTAAACCAACTTTATCTCGTAAAAAATTACGATAACTTTGTGTTTCGACATACTTTACACGCTCTTTTTTACTCATACCATGTAAATAATCTTTTGGATTGGTATGCAATTCAAGCAGTGCTTTTTTATCAGAATCTGGCATAGGAAAATCATTAATAAAATCTTCATAACTTCTGCCATTAATTCTATTTGGTGGAATATCATCACTAATAATGCGTCTTGGATTACCCGAAACAACTTTATCAACACCAAAATCTTTTTTATTAAAATATACTCCCCTACCAAGTTTTAAATCTGGATAAAAATTAACATCAAAACTTTTTGCAAGTTTATCTATATTGATACCAAGACTTGCCAAAAACTGCACAACTTCCTTGCTATAAAGTGCTTTTGGTGATTGTAAAGATTCGCTACCACCATAACTTAAAATCGTAGTATCTTGGATATGGAACTCATTGCGTCTTGCATGCCCTCCAAAATCGTCATGGTTATCAAGGACAAGAATTTTTGCATCTTTACCTGCTTTATCACGGAACACACAAGCCGCACAAAGACCACTAATGCCCGCACCGACTACTACTAAATCATATGATTCTTCTATAGGCAATGATTTATAGTCAAAAGTTTCACCATCGCGTAATAAATGTGCAAATTCGTAACTTTTATTATCACTACCTCTAAGCCCTGTAAGTACAGGGGGATAAAAATTATCATCCTGCAAGATTCGTGCATTTATCTTTGTTGCCTCTGCACCATAGAGTAATTGTATGGGAGACATACCAGCTACTACAGATACAGCTATACCATTCAGAAAATCCCTACGCGTAACTTTCATATTCATTCCTTATTTGCAATCTAAATTTATATCATTATGTTCTATATACTCTTATATACAGCAATGATACTTTATTGCCAAAGTATAGAAATATATGTAATATATTTGTGTAATAATCTCCATATTTTTTAAAATTATCTTATATAATGTAACATTATGTAAAAAATTAATATTGATACATTTAAAAATATTACATTTTGTAGATATGGCAATCAAAAAAGATTTGTTTTTATTAAACAACATAATAAAACTTTTTTGTTTTCTAAACAGCAACTTTATAGAAAGATTCTATAATATCATTTTTATAGATTTGAAAAAGGAAACCAATGCGTTATAAT
>JARHZY010000176.1 GCA_029264655.1 Helicobacter sp.
AAATTAACTTTATTAATCTTTTATATGTTTTAGTTGCAAAAGCACGGAGAGCTTATGTGCTTCTAATCCTTCTATCCCTGCAAGTGTAGCACAATATGGAGCAAGATTTGCAATGCCTTGCTTTGAAAAAGATTTATTTGTATAAATATTATTTAATCTTATTTATGACTTAATTTTATTGCTTTTGTAAATTATATAATGCTTATAGCAAGAACGTATAAAAGATTGCTTGTTATAATTGTAAAGGTATTGCCTACTATAAAGCCATATATAGTGTAATATTAGGTTATAATGCAAGGCTTTGTGCAATAAGCTCTAATGGATGTTGGAATATTGCTTGCACATTATTACGTGCCATAGAATCATCAATTTGCATACGGCATGCACTACATTCAGCACTAACAATTTGTGCACCACTTTTTTCAATATTAACTGCTTTTTTATCTCCAACTGCTTTTGCAAGATGGTATTGTTCGCTTTGGATAGTAACACCACCAAAACCACAACATACATTACAATCTTTCATTTCCCTTAATGTAAAATTTTGCAATAATGTGCGTGGCTCTTTATAAATATGAAGGGTTTTGCGTGCATGGCATGGATCGTGATAGGTTATAGTTATATTTTGTTTTGTGGCATTTTGGAGCAATGTTTTTAAATGTGTGTGATCGTGAAGCCATTTGCTTGCCATATATGTTTTTTTTTCTAAAATCGCAAGCTTCTTGATATATGGGCTATTATCGTTGCCATATACTTCATGTTCAATAGCTAAGGCATTACTCCAATCATGTAATAACATAGCTGCACAAGTTGCCTCTGGAATAAGCAATGCTTCCAAATCATCAAGTAAGGGCACAAGATAATCAAGATTTTTTTTAATGAGTTTTGTTGTGTTGCGAATATCACCGCTAAAAAATGCGGGTGCACCACAGCATTCTTGCTTCTTTGGGATAAAAGCATCAATACCAAGTTTATCAAGGATCTTTAATAAACTAATACCAACATTCTTATAGTTATAATTACTCAAACAACCAATATAGATACCTACTTTACGTTTTTGATTGGCATTGGTGTTTTGTGATTCTATCAATCCATGATAACTTTGCAAAAAACTTTTAGCATGCAAGGGCATAATAACCCTATCCCCAACCTTTGGAATCTTAAAACGCATTTTTTTTAAACCATTATCTGTTTTAAAAAGACAGGGATTAAAGTAGTAGCCCATAGAAAACACGATATTTAAAACACTGCGTTTGCCAAGCAAATAAAACATAATTTTTTTATAGAGTGGGATTCCATATTGTTTGGCAATATCTACACGCGCACGTTGTATAACAACATCAATTGGCAAATTCATAGGACATTGTCCCACACATGTAGTGCAAAGAAAGCACGATTCTATAGAATCTTTGAGTTGTTTATCAAGCAATAGCTTCCCCTTAGCATATGCATCAGCTAAATCAAGATAGCCACGCGGTGAAGTAGTTTCATCGCGATTGACACTATAAATTGTGCAAGTTGGCACACATTTGGCACATTTTACACAGCTCATTGCACTTTTTTCCAAAATACTTGGATGTTTTACTTCATTTTGTGTTTGCACATATTTCCTTTATTTTTAATCTTTGTATTCTAAAATATTATAGTTAATAGTATATTGCATGCAAGAAATTTCAAGAAACAGAATCTAAAATCAATAATCTTTCATTGAAGTAATACATATGGCATAAAAATGATTATTGCATGGGATTATAAATCCCCATAGCATATTGATGGGCATCACCACATGCCTGAATAAATCCTGCAATATCATCAATTTCTATTTGTATGCTATTACCTTTTGCATTCTTTGCATGCCGTGTAATCCAAATAGGTGAGTTTGGGATAAGATTTGGTCGCATAAGAATCTTTTTTTGCTTTTTTAGATTCTGCATAGCATCTGCTTCATGTGCAACAATACCTTTTGCATATAAACCGCAAGTCTGTGGCTTTCCTGTAGAGATATAGCTAAATTCAAGCTTAAAATCTTCATAATTATTTAATGCGTTGATAGAGAGCTTTTCCCAACTTGATTCATTAATTGTTTGGATATATTGTGTGTTAAAAAGCCATGTCTCTTGCTCTAACCCTGTATTGTGCGTATGCGTATCTGTCTTTGTGTCATTACATGCTATAAATACTAAAAACATAAAGATATAAAAATAAAAACGCATAATACCCCTTTCTTTAATAAACAACATTTTACCATAAAATGCGTTATTTTAGTTTTAATACATAAAAATACAGACTATATCTAAAAATAAAATACTTATATTTTTGATACTATTGGCTTGCATGCAAAAAAATAGTGTTATAATACAAAAATATATTGTTAAGGAGCATTTTATGGATATTACAAAAATAAGTCATGGCAAAGTCCCAAATGAAATCAATGCAATTATTGAAATACCTTTTGGTTCAGATATAAAATATGAGATTGATAAAGATTCTGGTGCAGTTGTAGTTGATAGAATCATGCGTTCAGCAGTATATTATCCTGCAAATTATGGATTTGTCCCAAATACACTTGCAGATGATGATGATCCTATGGATATTTTAGTATTAAATGAATACCCCTTGCAAGCTGGCTCTGTAATACGTTGCCGTCTCATTGGTGTTCTTATTATGGAAGATGAAGGTGGTATGGATGAAAAATTACTTGCAGTTGCCATCGATAAAGTTGATCCTACCTATAGTGATGTTAAAAATTACACAGACTTACCAAAACTCACACTTGATAGAATCAAGAATTTCTTTGAAACATATAAAATGCTTGAACCTGATAAATGGGTGAAAGTAAAAGATTTTAAAGATGCGAATGCAGCAGCAGAAATTTTACAACAAGCAATTAATAATTATAAGGCATAATCGCCATTGAGTTGTTGTATTATCTCATAAAGATAATTACTTGGATAAAATGGGCAATAGCCCAATAATAAAAAGCATAATCTCATTAATGGAATCTAAAGTATAAAATTTTATATCTTTGCTGCTTTAGGCTTTTACTACTAATATTTCATATTTAATTCACTTTATTATTGTATTTTTAAACTTAATGATTTATTACAAGATATAACATGAAATTAAAATACAATAAAATCTAAATGCATATAATGCACTACCATATGCATACCACATAAGAATATAGTTTAAAAATATCTATCAATTCTATATAAAAAATATATTCTATAATTATATATTGAAACATAATTTTTTACAATCTAAAAAGTTGGTATAGAGGGTCTCTCTAAAAAAAAAGTTGCATTCTCTATGCTTTTATAATTTATGAGATGAAAAATATTTTGCATAATTTTGCTATTTATTAAAAATATCAATTTTTATTGCAAAATAATTATTGGTTATTAACTTTTAATCGTAATTTAAAAAATAATGCCATAAATATAAATAGTTGCATTGCAATATAACTATGGAGATTCTATGGTATTTTTGGGAACAACAAATTATACGCTAAGAAGTGGGCTATTATATAAAAGAGTAAAATATACATGGAATAGGAAGCCTAAAGAGATATGCTAGCCATTTTTACTTTGTATATTTTTTATATAGCCTATTTCTTTTGCAACTGCTGCTTTAAATTTTATTAAATTGGCATCTTCTAAATACCAACATTGTCGTTAGAAAAGATTTTAAACTTAAAAACACAGAATCTATTGTAGATTCTAAATAACACCTTGATCAATCATTGCATTGGCAACTTTTCTAAATCCTGCTATATTTGCTCCAAGCACAAGGTTTGTTGGATTTCCAAACTCTTGTGCAGTTTGACTGACATTTGTATAAATACTCTCCATAATACCATGCAAACGTTTATCAACTACTTCAAAACTCCATGGATTCATACTTGCATTTTGTGCCATTTCTAAACCACTAACTGCCACACCGCCGGCATTTGCTGCCTTACCCGGTCCATAGCAAATTTTCGCATTAATAAATTGATGGGCTGCATCAATAGTTGATGGCATATTTGCCCCCTCACTCACACATTTACAGCCATTAGCAAGCAATGTTTTAGCATCATTGGCATTTAGTTCATTTTGTGTCGCACTTGGAAATGCAGCAAAACAAGGAATAGCCCATATCGGATTGCTATCTATTGGATAATCGCTAACCTTTGTATAAATTGCTTGCGGTCTTGCTTTTACATATTCAATAAGAGAAGCCCTTTTTACTTCTTTTACTTCTTTTAATAATGCTAAATTAATACCCTCTTTATCATAAATCATACCTTGCGAATCGCTTGCAGTAACAGGGATTGCTCCCAAATGCTGTAATTTTTCAATAGTATAAATAGCAACATTTCCTGCTCCAGATACACTACATATTTTGCCTTCCAAACTCTCACCCCTAGCCTTTAGCATTTCTTCTGCAAAATATACGCATCCATAACCTGTAGCTTCTGTTCTTACTAAACTGCCACCCCAAGGAAGTGCTTTACCTGTAAGCACACCCTCAAAGCAATTAGTAAGTTTGCGGTATTGCCCAAAGAGATAACCAATTTCTCTACCACCAACACCAATATCTCCCGCAGGAACATCAGTAGTTGCACCAATATGGCGATAAAGCTCATTCATAAAAGCTTGACAAAAACGCATAATCTCTCCATCGCTTTTACCCTTAGGATCAAAGTCGCTTCCACCTTTAGCACCACCCATAGCAAGCGTTGTTAAAGAATTTTTAAAAATCTGTTCAAATCCTAAAAATTTAATTACACTTTCATTAACACTTGGGTGAAACCGCAATCCGCCCTTATATGGTCCAATAGCTGCATTAAATTCAATGCGATATGCACGATTAGTCTGAATCTTTCCATTATCATCAACCCAACTGACACGGAAATAAATTTCTCTATCTGGGATTGTTAGACGCTCAAGTATAGCATAAGATTCAAATTTTTTATCTTTTTGCAATGCTGGCTCCAATGACTCAAAAACTTCCTCTACAGCTTGGTGAAAAAGCATTTGTGATGGATATTGCTCTTTTAGCTTACTAAGAACATTACTTGCGTATGACATTGTATCTCCTTTAGATTCTGTTTATATGCTAATGCTCTTTGATTATAAGCTATTTTAAATGGGAATATTCTTAATCTAGCTTAATTAATGCTATATTTTAGAGCTTGAGTCCCAAAACTTCCCACAAAATTGTTATTTTTTCATAAAAATACAAGTATAATTAATATTTGTCTAAAAAAAATATTTTATAAAGCTTATCATTTGTTGTATTCTATATAGATATTTTCTCAATATTTAATGTTAAACATACAAAATTTTACATAAGCTTTATTTAAGGGTTTTTTGTATAAGTTACTGCATGTGCTTATGTGTATTTTTTGAATGTATTCTAAAAAAGGATACACAAAGTATTACTACATATTAAAGTATGTTTTATGTGCTTAACAAGGCATATAAAACTACACAATAAAGCTTATAAAATATATTAAGTAGAGAATGCAAAAATTTAAATGTAAAAACAAATAGTATTCAACCTTATAAATAAAATCCCTTATTATTCTAAACGTATCAATTAGTTATGTTTTAGTTATTCTCATAATCAATCGCCCTTACTTAAATAAATGCGGGTATTTTTACTAAATCTAACGAATATTAGATATTTTTGCTTATAGTTTAATAGATTCATTTCTAACCTAAATGACTACATAATAAAATAAACTAGCATATGGCAATAGCCACAATGTATTCAATTTATAATATTGCTTTAGTTTTTCATTCTTTATCTAGGAGCAAAGACAACAATCCTTATTTAAAAGATATGAATTTTCATTACAAAATCTTGATAAATATTGATATAACGGGCATATTTTAACGCTAAACAAAGCTATTAGAGTTTAAAATATAGATAGTTGTTGTCGGCTAATATATAGTGAGTATGTATTAAAAAATTCTTTAATTTCCAACCATAAATATATAAACCCATCACTCCAAAATCTATTATTTTCTTTGAACACCAGCAAAGTTGTATAGACCAAAGGGCTATCCTAATATACAAAATCATAATCTTTAAGTGCTTGTTGTGGTGGGAGTAAAACCTTACCAAAATTTAATGATACACCAACCATAAAGTTTGAAGCAGGTAATGCTATATTATCAGCTTTCAGCATATAATAACGCAAAAGTGGTGCAATACTTAAACTTTTAAAAAGATTAGCATCTAGACGCGTTTCAAGTAATAATTGATAATCAGGTAAGATTTTAGAATCTATAGTATTAAAAAGATATTTTTTAAAATTCATGGTATATATCCATTTTATGTATTCATTAAATTTATACTCTAAAGATATACCGACTTCTAAACCTATACCATTAAGTTTTGTGGGTATATTAAAATCATGTTCGCCAAAAAAATCAAAATATAAATTTTTAACATAACGACCATCAAAGAGTTTTGCCCCTATCATATAATTAATAATATGCCGTCGCCCAACACTTGGCGTTGGGTTAAACTCTGTTTGGTAAGATGCACGTAAATAAGGACCCATTTCAAATGTTTCAAAACCCCAATCAAAATCCCAAGTTCTTTGTGTATAATCTGTAGAAAAAAGCAATTTATCAAGGTTTTTGTTGGTAACAACATTTTGATTTGTTTGTGTAATTTGCGTAAATCCATATTCCGCATACGCTGTATTAAACACAACAAATCTAGGGGCATAAAAATTACCATTGAGCGTAAAAAAAAATTGTAATGCAAGTTGAGAATTTCCCTTTAAATTGCTATCAGAAAAACTTGTATAAAGTTTTTGATTATTAAGCGAAGATTGCGTAAAGTTTAATGCAATACGATTTAAATCAATTTCCCATCCAACTTTATCTTCATTAATGTCTGCTTTTGCTTGGATAAATGGTAAAAGTGGTGCGGCATTGGCATAAACAATAAAGAAATAGAAAACTACAAGATAAACAACCTTTTGCACAATTGCCCCATTTATGCTATTTACCATAATTATAGTTTTCTAGGGCAATCATATCCCCATCAATAAATTCAACACCATCACCATTTTCTAAAATAATATCAGCAATACTTTGCATAATAATATCTTGCAATAACTCTTGTTTGCATGCTACATGGATAAGAATTTCATGGTATGTGGTTTCTATATCTTTTTTTGTATCTATATTGATTGCTTTATGTTTTATAGATTCTGTATCAAAGTCATGATTTTTCTTACCCATACTTTCCTTTCTTTCTATCTCTAAAAAATGCACTATAAAAATTATTGATTACTTATTTGCTTGTGCCAACATCATTAATTCTTCATCTTCCTCTTGCATAGCTGCCACCATTTGTGCATAAAGCTTAAGGCTTTGGGCTGCATCCTCTGCATCAATTTTCCCCATAATATAACCAACATGTAAAAGCACAAAATCACCAACACTAACATCATCTTGCATTAAATCAAGACTTGCTTCTCGTTGCACACCAAGTGTATCAAGTAGTGCCATATTTGTTTCTTGATTAATACTGATAATTTTAGATGGAATTGCTAAACACATACACTATCCTTTAGAATCTTACAAATATGAAATAATAACACAAGAAAAACAATATATTATTTGTATAGTTCTCATAAATTTTTATTCACTTTGTTTGAAATCTTTAACAAATAACCCTTTATTATCATATTCAATTTCATATCTTTCGCCTGTTTGCATATCAATAAGATAGCATTGCTCTAATGTCTCTGTTACAGCACGTTGAGGTGGCACCTGCTTTAAATGCAAAAGCACATCATCATAATCTCTACATAAATCTGGAAATCCAAACAACATAAGTTTATATTGAAACATAGGCATTCCTTTTCATTATATTTTATACTTTATATTTTCCTAACATATTTGTTACAATCAAGATTGTATCTTAAAAATATTTTTTGTTATAATAACTTTCCATAAAATTACAAAAAGTGATGAATAATGTTTAAAAAAGTTGCATTTTTATCGACTATTACTCTACTTATATACATACTTAGTTTGCATGCAGCAAGACCATTTAATACAGATGATGCAAGGATTGTAGCAAAAAAACATTGCCAAATGGAAACATGGATTGAAATGCATGCACAAGGCAATAGTGAGCTTTGGGCATTACCAAGCTGTAATCTATTTTGGGATACAGAGATTACGCTTGGTGGCATGTTGGGACTACAATCAAACTCTGTGCAATTCCAATTAAAAAAACTCTTTGTAAGTGCTGATGAAAAAAACTGGGGCATTGGTATTGCAGTTGGAAATATACATAATTATCTATTTGGTGCGGATAATGCAAATGAAATATATGCTTATATCCCATCAACTTTTTTGTTTTTAGATTCTAAAATTGCTCTACATGTAAATGTTGGTTATAATTTACAAAGTTTCATGGATGGCATTTATACACTTGGGGCTGGCATGGAGATAGAAGCCCTGTCTCGTTTATATGTAATTGGTGAAGTTTATCATAGTCGTTTTGAACCTGTAATGTATCAAGTAGGCTTACGCATATGGCTTGTAGAAGATATTTTACAGATTGATACTACCTATGGTAACGCCTTTCATGGCGGACTTGATTTTGTCAGTTTTGGGCTACGGATATTACCACCAAAGTTTTTTAAATACTAGTTTTATATGCAAAGTCTAGGACAAACATCAAAATAGCATTGTTTATTTGCATTATATGCTATTCTAAGGCGAACCAATCTTAATATTTATAAATATCTAATAAGGAATGGCAAATACTAAAATATTAAGAATAGGCAAATATATAC
The DNA here is from genome assembly GCA_029264655.1 of Helicobacter sp. Classification (GTDB taxonomy): domain Bacteria; phylum Campylobacterota; class Campylobacteria; order Campylobacterales; family Helicobacteraceae; genus Helicobacter_A. The sequence goes on from JARHZY010000176.1 coordinate 8,819, forward strand.
TTCGTGATACAATTATAAAAGCGATAATATTTAAAATATGGACTTATGTAAGTATGCTCACTATACTTCAAATTACTTTATTATCCATATTTAAGTTTTATATTGCTTTTTACTAAGAATAATATCTCACATAAACATATGCAATATTATGTTGTAATTTTAATAGTATGCTCTAAATATCTTTATGTTTTTTTTGGGTAAATAGCATAATAACATATAATTCTTTCTCAATGCAGAAACAATTATATTTATAATAGCTCAAAACTACGCATTTTACCCTATTTTCAACACACACAAAACAAAACAAGTATTTATGTTAGAATAAATATGCTATGATTATAAAAAATTGTGCGATTTTATTTATAAAGGCTTAAATATGGCAATGTCAAATATAGATCAAGTAACAAGTTTGCATAAAAACAATGAGCTACAGCTCCTTTGTTTTCGTTTAGAAAAAGGAAGAGATTTATATGCTGTCAATGTGTTTAAAATACGCGAAGTTGTGAAGTATAATGGAGCTGTTACGATTGTAAGCCATGAGCCAAATTCTTTAGTAGAGGGGCTTATTACAATTCGCGAGCTTACTATTCCGCTTATTGATATGCGTAAATGGTTTTTCTATGATCCTGCTTTACCTACCAAAAATTTACGTGATTATGCTGTGCCAAGACAAAAGGGCGAAGATGATATTGTGATGATATGTGAATTTTCTAAATGGACAATTGGGGTACGTATTTATGAAGCAGATAGAATCTTAAATAAAAAATGGACAGAAATAGAACAAAGTGCAGGTGTGGGTAGCAGTGGTGGTGGTAATGGCAAGCTTGTTTCTCGCACACGTTATTATGATGGTAAATTAGTGCAAGTTGTTGATATTGAGAAAATGCTTGTTGATGTATTCCCATGGATCGAAGAAGAAAAAAAGAAAGAAATGGAGAATATTAACCAAGTTATGACAAGTAAAAAGATATTACTTGCTGATGATAGTCCTAGTGTCTTGAAGACTATGCAAACAATTCTTAATCGGTTGGGTGTTGTGCATTTAGATTTTATTAATGGACAAAAGTTGCTTGATTATCTTTTTAGTCCAGAGACGAATATAGAAGATATTGGGCTTATTATTACTGATTTAGAAATGCCTGAAGCAAGTGGTTTTGAAGTTATTAAGCAAGTGAAAGCAAATGCACTTTCTAAACATATACCCATTGTTGTAAATTCATCAATGAGTGGAACAAGTAATGAAGAGATGGCATTATCACTTGATGCCGATGAATTTATATCAAAATCAAATCCCGTTGAGATTGAAAAAGCCGTGCGTGAATTAATGCTACGCTAACCTTATACTACATATGTTTGCCTACTGCAAGGAAGTAAAATACACTAAGTTTATAGATAAAATAATAAAATATGCTATATCTAATAGTATTTTTGTAATATGAGGTGTTCAATAATGGATATACACAATGAAGTGCTAGAAAATAAAAATATACCAATGCAAAAAAATGCAACATTAGCAAGGCAATCGTGGCATACAAATTTTTTACACAATAAAATAATGTTACAACAAACTTTATGCAACAATAATATAGCTTTTAAGATACCAAGTCCAAGTTATGTATTATGCATAGATTCATTGCAGGCTAATATTACATTATTACATCACATTGCACAAGAATCACAAGCAAACATCTTAGTCGCATTAAAAGGATATAGCTTTTGGCGTGCTTTTGAACCAATTAGAGAAAAATTGCATGGGGCAACTTGTAGTGGGGTGCATGAAACACTTTTAGCATTTGATACCATTGCAACTCCACTTTTACAAAATAATGTATCTATACAGCATATTTTAACAATACTTATACCTTATTTGCAAACAACATATAATGATAAGGGCAATAAAAAAACACAAGATTCTGTTACATCTGCATTGCAGCAAATATCCGAACAATTGAATATAACAACAAAAAGTGCAATACCTACACAAGATATGTGGCAAAAAATTTGCCAATTCATTCCATATGCATTATTTTATCCGTATATACAAAAAGAGATTTGCGTATTTTCTCCAGCTTATAAAGAAAACCAAATGCATGAAATTTTACATTACGCAACACATATTATTTTTAATTCATTGGCACAATGGGAACGTTTTAAGCCAATGATTGAAGCAAAAAATACATATATTAAAGAATGCTATAATACCCTTTTGCACCATAGTCAAGCACAGGGATTACATATGCCCAATGAGATTCCACAAATAAAAGTAGGATTGCGTATTAATCCATTATATAGTGAAGTAACGCCACCTATTTATAATCCATGTATCCCAAAAAGTAGATTGGGTATTACACCAAATGTTTTTCACACGGATATGCAAAAGCTTGCAAAAAAATATGGCTATGCAGATTCATTTGCTTTTTTTAAGCAACATTTTAGTGGTTTGCATTTTCATACGCATTGCGAACAAGATTCAAACGCATTGAAGCGGACATTACCACATGTTATACAGCATTTTGGCGACTATATTACGCATTGCAAATGGGTAAATTTTGGTGGTGGTCATCACATAACGCGTAATGATTATGATTGTGCTTTACTTGTAAAGATAATCCGTGATTTTCGCACACAATATAATGGTATCCAAGTCATGCTAGAGCCCGGCGAAGCAGTTGGATGGCAAACAGGCGATTTAATCGGGGAAGTGGTTGATATTATTGAAAATGATGGCTTAGTAGCAATTCTTGATATTAGTGCAAGTTGCCATATGCCAGACTGCCTTGAAATGCCTTATCGTCCAGAATGCTATAAAATTACAAAAGATTCTAATAAAATACAAATAGAGCGTGATTTAGGGATAGAAAAAGGGGCATATTGCTATCGTTTTGGTGGACCAACCTGCCTTGCTGGTGATGTTATAGGTGATTATAGTTTTAATACTCCATTGCAGATTGGTGATAGAATAGCATTTGTTGATATGATGCATTATACGATTGTGAAAAATACAACTTTTAATGGTGTTGAATTGCCTAGTCTTGGTATTGTGCAAAATGGTAACTTTACTTTACTAAAGCAATTTGATTACACACATTTTAAAGAACGAAATTAATATGCAATATAACGACTCTAAGGGCTTATATAATGATGCGATGGAAATAGCAATACCTAATGATTTATTATTGTCTAGTTATGATTTTGTATTGCCTAGCAATCTGATAGCAACACAACCCATTATGCCAAAAGAACATGCAAAATTATTGGTATATCATAATGGTGAGATAATCCATAGCACATTTAAAGATCTATTTACATATATCCCTAAGGATTATCTTATTGTGCTTAATGATACAAAAGTAATCCATGCGAGACTTTTCGCAAATAAACTCTCTGTAGAATCTTTTATGCTAACAAAGAGTATTCAAGATTCCATTTCACCAACAGCAAGAGAAATATTTTACCATAAAGCACTTGATGGCAATATGCATTTAGTGCAAATACGCGGTAAAGCAAAGCTTTATGATATTTTTGCTTTACAATGGAATGCAGAAAATATATTTATACAAATATTTAATATAAGAGAGAATGGTTATAAGGAAGTCGCATTTTTTAAGCTTTACGATTTATCGCTACTCAACAAAACATTAGAACATTCTCATAATGTTATCTATCTTTCACAAGAGCAAATGTTTGCTATGTTACAAACATGTGGCAAAATTCCATTACCCCCATATATGAAACGAGAAAGCACGCAGCAAGATTTGATACATTATCAAAGTATTTTTGCAAAACACAGCGGCTCTGTAGCCGCTCCAACTGCAAGCCTACATTTTTCAGAATCTATGTTTGCTTTTTTACAACAACATTATAACCATGCTTTTGTAACATTGCATGTTGGTGCGGGGACATTCCAACCAGTTACTAGCATAAATATTCTACACCATACCATACATACAGAATCATGTATAATTGCAAAAGCCCAAGCACAAAAGATTTTGCAAGCACAAAAGATTCTGTGTATTGGCACGACTGCTATGCGTAGTGTTGAATGGCTTATAGATAAAGCACCACAAACACAAGAGGATTTTATTGTAGGAAATAATGATATATTTTTACATCCATATAATCCACCAAAAAAAGTAAAAGCATTGCTAACAAATTTTCATTTACCGAAATCAAGCCTACTTATGCTTGTAAGTAGCTTAATAGGACGAGATGCAACATTGCAAATTTATAAAGAAGCAATTCAACATAACTATAGATTCTATTCCTATGGTGATGGTATGCTTATTATTTAGAGAGTCAATATGTTGTAATAGTCATAAAGAGGTGCAAATGGGTTTTAGACGAAATAAGGAATTGACAAAAGGACGAATTTTTATCTTAAAGAGATATATAGCAATTAAAGTCTTTTTGCGACAAGTAAATTATATTCTCGTATTTTTTATTGGGCTTTTACTTTTTAGTCTATTCTCTCTTTTACTTTTTCGGTATAATGAAACAAGCCATACCTATACACAAGAGATTCCAAAGCTTGAAGTATTTCATTTTACACTTAATCGTTTTGATATGCAACATGTAGATATGTTTATAAAAGCAGATAAAGGCATGCAATATAAAGACAAAGAAATATATATTAATTTTTTTGGTAGCCGTCTGAATGAAGATTTAAGTGCCGAAACTTTAGAAGGGCAAGAAGTATGGCATATAGGCGATGTATATAATTTTCTTACAGGTATTTATTATACAAAAAGTCCAAATATTAAGTTTTTTTCTGAAAAAGGCATATATAATACAAAAAATGAAGTATTTCAAGGAAAAGGACGATTTTTTATTGAAGATACAAATATGACAACAAATGGAGAAGATATTTTCTATGATAAAACAACAGATACAATTACAGCAAAAAATATCACAACAAAACTCATAAAATTCTAAAAGGATAACGATGAATAAAATTTATATATGTGTATTTTTTATCACATTGCATGTGCTTTTTGCAGCAAAACCAGATGTTATTGATATTGTAGCCCAACATTTTAAAAGTGTTGGCAATACTACAACAATTACAGGAGATGTTAATATTAAAAAAGGAAGTGATAGGCTTTCTTCTGACAAAGTTATTGTTTATACAGATAATGCACGCAAACCTATTAAATATGAGGCAATAGGAAATGTTCATTTTACCGTTGTTACAGACGATAAACGAGAGCTTAAGGGGCAAGCAAATAGATTAATTTATTATGTGAAAAACAATGAATATCGCCTTTATGATAATGCGTTTGTGCAAGAAACAGGTAGGCAAAATGTATTAAAAGGAGATGAAATAGTATTATCAGGTAATGGTGATTATGCAAATATTGTTGGAAAAAAACAAGCTCCCGCACGTGTTACATTTACACTTGATAAAGATAACTAATATACATAAATAAATATATATTGGAGAATATACTATGCTACAAACCTTTCGCTCTAAGGTGCTTTTTACGCTTTTTATTTTTATTGTATGTGGTTTTGGGGGACTTTATGTAACCGTCTCCAATGGTTTTAGCAAAATGGTTGCAAAAGAGGGAAAAGAAATTGCCCAAATGGTTGGAGATTCTGTATTCCAAACAATACGCATGAGTATGAATATTGGTATTAGAGAAATTATGGATGCAGGTATTGTGGAGGCAAGCAAGATTGAAGGTATAGAATCTGTTGAAATTTATAGAGCACCAAGTGTTGATGCGATATGGGGAGAACACAATACAAAAGCAATACCAGCCGATATTCAAGAAATCTTTACAACAAAAAAACAATATATTGGCAATAGAGTAAAAGATGGTGAGTTTATTCTCAAAAAACCACTCATTGCAAATGAGAGTTGTTTGGAATGCCATACTAATGCCCAAAATGGCGATGTATTAGGCGTGCTTAACCTAAATATATCCTTAAGCAGCATGTATAATCAGATTAATGAAACACAACAATACTTATTAATTACAATGGTTGTAGCAGGGATTTTAGCACTTATTGGTTTATATATCTTTTTTGAACGTGAGCTTGTGAAACCACTAAATAACTTACAAGATATGGCAAAGGATTTAACAGAGGGTGGAAGTGGCGATTTAACAAAACGTATAGCCATTAAACGTCAAGATGAAGTAGGGGTTACTTCATCTTATGTTAATCGCTTTATTGAAACAATCCAAAATACAATTGCACTAAGCAAGGGTGTAAGCGAGGAGAATACTACTACATGTCTGCGTCTTTCAGGTATTGCAGAAACATTATCAAAAAATGCAGATAAACAATTTATGCTTGTTGATAAAGTCAATGTTTTAACACATGAAGTTGGCAAGCAACTTGAAATTGTTGAGCAAACAACAAGCCATACTATTCATGATATTGATGATACAGATGCTACACTTGCAGATTTTACAACTAATTTACAAAATTCTATCCACCTCATCACAGAACTTGCATGCAATCAAGAGAGTGTTGTAGCACATGTAGATGATTTAACTACACATGCTAATCGTATTCGTGAGGTAATTTCTATTATCAATGATATATCTGATCAAACAAATGTGCTCGCACTTAATGCTTCTATTGAAGCAGCAAGGGCAGGAGAACATGGTCGGAGTTTTGCAGTTGTTGCAGATGAAGTAAAACAGCTCGCAGAACGTACGCGTAAATCACTTGGAGAAATCAGTAGCAATATTAATCTTGTAACCCAAAGCATTAGTGATATGCAATATACTATTGCAGAAGTTGCAAATGCTATGCGAACAATTACAGACACAACAGAACCGCTTATTATTCACGCAAATGATACAAAAGAAAAACTTAAAATTACAAAAGATAATTCTTTAAAGTTGAAGGAAATTAATAATACTATTATACAAAGCACAAGTGATTTAAACGCTATGATGCATGCTATGATGCATCATAGCAAAAGCACACAAGCAGTTGGACGCAATATACATGATGTAGTTGGTGAGATGACTAAAAAAGCACAAGCCTTAGAAGATTCTATTTTAAAATTTAAAACATAGAATCTATATTTTATTCTTAAGTTATAATACCATAAGAATAAATAATTTAAGCACAAAAGCCTTGCTAACCCAAATCTCTAAGACTTATTCTAAGCTAGAATCTAATTAAGGTTTTTTGGCTTAGAATCTAATAAAATCTAATGTTATGTAAGAAATTGAAAGACTTTTTATATTTTTTTATTTGCTTAAGGTTTGCAATGTTAAAAAGCTTGAGAATCTCAAATAAGTTTATTTCTAATCTCTGGTGATGAAACAACATGATAATAAAATACATAAAGCCTAGTGTCTTATTGTTATATAAGTATAATGTATTATTGATATAATATGTAATATAAATATAATATAACTCATATAATTAATATAAATATATATTTTAGATTCTTCTCTAAACTTTCATATGTAATCTATTACAATATTATTTATCTTTATATGTTTGTCTTATGGTGTATGTCTTATTTTTCACACAAAGTTTAAATCTTTTGTCTTTACCGCCTTACTCCAATATATTTAAGCTAAGAATAAATACAATATATTTTATATTTAAAAGATAAAAGTTGTTGAAAACAGATTGCTAAATATCTATTTTAATATAACTCATGCTTTAATGGTATGTATTTTTAGATACTCAATTTAATGGTTGCATGCAGTTTGGGTGTGAGAATATTGTAATGGTATTTCATTAATACTAATATATAGCACCAAAATAATATCTTTTAATAATACAAATAATCATATAATTTCTTATGTATAGTATATATCGCCTGTTTTGATGTCTCTTACAAATCTTAGGTTGTGTCTATTGATAACATAAAATTCTTTACATGTATTCTTTGGTTTTTGGAATTTATTAGAATCTAGCCTACTAAGTAGATATTAAAATCTCTAGGTTTGCAATATTCATTTTCAGTCTGCAAATAGCCATTACCTGTAGTGCGTAAAATATCATAAGCCCAATAATCACATGTATCTTTAAAATCTGTTAAAAGCCATTCCTCTTTCTTGTTTATATCCCTATCTAATGCCTTACTCCAATTCTCTACAATCAAAGCAAAGGAATTAAATCCCGCATCTAAGAGCCAATCTAACTCTTCTATCCAACAACCCCAAGGATTTCCCGGTTCATCTAACCAAAACATAC